>NZ_SMKS01000035.1:0-65862 GCF_004348435.1 Saccharopolyspora terrae
TACAGCACCGAGACCCAACGGCGCGCCGCCTTGCCCGGCTGGCTACACGGCTACAACCATCACCGCCACCACACCAGCATCGGCGGCCCACCCGCCAGCCGCGTAACCAACCTCTCAGGTCAGTACAGCTAGTGGTCAGCGGATCCGCCGCAGCCCGATCCCGCCGAGCGCCAGGAACACCAGGGCGGTGACGCACGCGCCCGGCCAGCCGTGGAGGCCGTAGGTGATGCTGCCCGCGGCCGAGCCGATCGCGCCGGCCAGGAACGTCGAGAGCATGAAGATGGTGTTCAGGCGCCCACCGGCGGCGGGGTCGACCGACAGCGCCGCGTTCTGGTTGGCGGCTTGGCCGACCTGCAGGCCGATCGGCACGGCGGCGGTGCCCAGCAGCAGGGCGGTCAGCGAGTTCGTGCCCAGGATCAGCACGAGGGCGGCGAAGGCGAGCACGGTCAGCCCGAGCGCGCCGACGAGCCGAGGGCCGCGGCGGTCGACCATCTTCCCGGCCACGGGCGCCAGCGCGGCGCTGAGCAATCCGAGCAGGCCGACGAGTCCGGCCTCGGCGACGGTGAAGCCGTGCGGCGGCGCGGTGAGCACGAGGGCGAGGGTGGTCCAGACGGCGTTGAACGCGGCGAAGCTCCCCGCCTGGCGCAGGCAGGCTCGGCGCAGCCCCGGCTCGCGGCGCAGGTAGCCGGGCAGCGAGCGCAGCAGCGCCCAGTAGCTCACCGGGTTCCGCTCGCCGTCGCTCGGCAGCACGCGAACCGTCCACAGTCCCACGACCAGCGTGAGCACTGCTGACGCGGCGAAGACCCAGCGCCAGCCCAGCAGCCCGGCGAGCTGGCCGGACACGATCCGGGCGCCCATGATCCCGGTGATCAAACCGGCTTGCACCCAGGACATGGCGGTGCCGCGCTGCGCCGGGTCGGCCAGTTGCACGACCAGCGGGATGAGGATCTGCGGCACGACGGTCGTCACCGCCGCGAGCCCGGTCAGGACCGCGAGCACCGGCAACGACGGTGCGAGAGAACTTCCCGCCAGCAGGAGCGCGGTGAGGACGCTGAGCGCGCCGACCATCGTGCGCCGATCCCTGCTGTCGCCGAGGGGGATGACGAACAGCAGGCCGGCGGAGTAGCCGAGCATCCCGGCGGTCACCACGATGCCCGCGGTCTGCGGAGAGGTGCCGAAGGTGTCGGCGACGGGGCCGATGATCGGTTGCGCGAGGTAGATGTTGGCGACGGTGACACCGGCGCACAACGCAGCGGCGAACAGCAGTGCACGGCTCAGGCGGCCGGTGTCGGGGGCGACGGTGGTCATCCACTCTCCGCAGGCGAAACGGTATAACCAACTGGTTGGTTACAGTCTCTCCGCGGCCGTAACTCGTGTCAACCGAATGGTTGGTCACAGCGGTACAGTGCGGCTGTGTCCCGCAACGCCGAAGCCACCAAGGCCCGGATCTTCCAGGCCGCGACGACCGAGTTCGCCGAACACGGCATCGCCGGCGCCCGCGTCGACCGCATCGCCAAGGAGGCCCAGGCCAACAAGCAGCTGATCTACGCCTACTTCGGCAGCAAGGACGCCCTGTTCACCGCAGTCCTGGAAGCCGCGATGGCCGAACTCGCGGCCGAGGTGCCCATCGACGGCGAGGACCTCCCCGGCTACGTCGACCGGCTCGCCGCCTACCACTCGGCCAACCCGCACGTCCTGCGACTGCTCATGTGGGAATCGCTGGAACGCGGTGACAGCGGTGTCGCCGCCGAGTCCGAACGCGCCGAGCACTACCGCGACAAGGTCGACGCGGTCCGCCGGGCCCAGGACAACGGCAAGGTCACCGGGGCCATCGGCCCCGGCATGCTCGTCCTGCTGGCCCTCGGCACGATCAGCTGGCCCCTGGCCGTCCCCCAGCTGCGCCGCTTGATCCTCGGCGAGACCGAGGTCGACGACCTGCGCTCGGCTTCCCGCGAAGCTGTCCGCCGCCTCACCGACCCGAACTGACCCGAGCCTCCCGCGCGAGCGAGGGAACCTTTCGCCCACTCCGCCGCGCTCGTGGTGGCAGGAAGGTTCCCATGCTCACCCCGCGGCCGCGCCGGCGCGGAAGGTGCGCCGGTATGCGAGAGGGGCGACCCCGATCGCCGCGTGCAGGTGCTGGCGCAGCGACGCGGCGGTGGCGAACCCGACCTGGCTGGCGATCTGGTCGATCGACAGATCGGTGGTCTCCAGCAGCTGCCGCGCGCGGGCCAAACGCTGCTGCGTCAGCCACTTGCCGGGGCTGGCACCCACCTCGTCGCGGAACCGACGGGCGAACGTGCGGTTAGTCATCCGCGCGTGCTCGGCGAGGTCGGCGACGGTCAGCGGCCGGTGCAGGTACTCCAGAGCCCATGCCCGGGTCGCCGCCGTGCCCTGGCCGGCCGGGTCGGGCACGGGTTGCTCGATGTACTGGGCCTGGCCGCCGTCGCGGAACGGGGGGACCACGCAGTGCCGTGCCACCTGGTTGGCTACCTCGCTGCCGTGATCGGATCGCACCAGGTGCAGGCAGACGTCGATGCCGGAGGCCGCGCCCGCGGAGGTGAGCACGTTCCCGTCCTCGATGAACAGCACGTCCGGATCCAGGTTCACCGCGGGGAACAGGCGGCGGAAGTCGTCCGCGAGCAGCCAGTGGGTGGTGGCGGGCCTGCCGTCCAGGAGCCCGGCGGCGGCGAGCATGAACGCGCCGGTGCAGATCGACACGATCCGCGTGCCGGGCCGGATCGCCTCCAGCGCGCGCATCACCGGATCAGGGATTTCGGGCGAGATCAGAGCCACGTCGAACGGCGGGATGATCACGGTGTCGGCCGTGGGCAGCAGCTCCTGCCCGTGCTCGACCGAGATCATGAAGTCGGCGTTGCTGCGCACCGGCTCGCCGTCGACAGTGCAGGTCATGACCTCGTAGCGGCCATCGGAGCTGCCGAAAACCCGCCGCGGGATGCCCAGTTCGAAGGGGTAGACCCCGTCCAGCGCCAGCACGACCACGCGATGCATGGCACGATCCTATCGAATGTTGTCATTTCTGCCATTTCGAGATAGGTGCAGATGAGGCAGGGTGGGGGGCATGAGTGAAACCATGCGTGCCATCACCCAGGACGTGTACGGCGGTCCCGAGGTGCTGCGCGAGGCACAACTGGACAAGCCCCAGCCGGGACCGAGCGAGGTCCTGATCCGCGTGCGCGCCGCCGGGGTCAACCCCACCGACTGGAAGCACCGCGCCGGCCAGGGATTCCTCGCCGAGCCCCCGCGCATCCTCGGCTGGGACGTCTCCGGCGTCGTCGAGGCCATCGGAACCGGCGTGACCCTGCACAAGCCGGGCGACGAGGTCTTCGGCATGCTGCCCTATCCGTTCGGGCTCGGTTCCCACGCCGAGTACGTGACCGGTCCGGCGCGGGCCTTCGTCCCCAAGCCGGCCGAGGTCGACCACGTGCAGGCGGGAGCCATCCCGCTCGCCGCGCTGACCGCGTGGCAGGCGCTGAACGACACCGCCGATCTGCAGGCGGGCCAGCGAATCCTGATCCACGCGGCCGCGGGCGGCGTCGGGCACCTCGCCGTGCAGATCGCCAAGGCCAAGGGCGCCCACGTCATCGCCACCGCGAGCAAGAGCAAGCACGAGTTCTTGACCGGGCTGGGCGTCGACGAGCTCATCGACTACACCTCGGCCGACTTCACCGAGGTCGTCAGCGATGTCGACGTCGTCCTCGACCCGATCGCCGCCGACTACCGCAGCCGCTCGCTGCGCGTGCTGCGCAAGGGCGGAATCCTCGTCTCGATCCTGCCCTACGACCGGGACGAACTCGTCGCGGAAGCCGACGAGCTGGGCGTGCGCGCCGAACTGATGCTCGTCGAAGCCGACCAGGCCGGGATGCAGGCCGTCCGCGAGCTGGTCGAGGCGGGCAAGCTGCGCGTCGAGATCGCCGGGACGTTCCCGCTGGCCGATGCGGCCAAGGCCCACGCTCAGGGCGAGACCGGGCGCACCCAGGGCAAGCTCGTGCTGACCATCGACTGACGCAGCGCGCGACAACGCAGCAGGGGAACCTCCCTGCCACTTCGCGTGGCAGGGAGGTTCCCCTGCTCCTAGTTCACGGACAGGCGCTGGCGGGTTTCGGTGACCCGCGGGGACCACGGCGCCAGTTCCTCGGCGCGTGCCAAGGCGGTTCGGGCCGACGCGTTGTCGTGGAGGGCCATGTGCGCGCGGGCGAGGGTGGTGAGGTCGTCGGCGCGCGAGAGCGGTGAGTGGTTGTAGTCCGCGCCGCTGGTGGCCAACCGGACCGCGTTGTCGGCGTCGCCCTCGATCAGGGCCAGCAGCCCGTTGGTGCCGTTGAGCTCGGACTCGGGATAGCCCAGCTGGACGGCGTCCTGAAGGGCCTTCTTCGCCGTCGGGAGCAGGCTGTCGGCCGGCATCTGGCCGGACTCGACCGCCTTGAAACCCAGCCCCGCCAATCCCGCCAGCAGGTAGGCCATCTTGCGCGGCGGAACGTCGTTGTCGGACAGGAACTTCAACAGCAGCAGCACGCCCGGTGCGTAGAGGCCGCGCGATTCCAGCACCGCGATCTGGCACGACACCGTCGCGTTGATGCCGGGAAACCGCTCCGCGAGTTCGTCGGCGCGGGCCTGCGCCGTGTCGAGGTCGCCGACGCGCAACGCCTCGTAGGCGCGCGCCGCCAGCGGGGCGGCCAGGAAGTCCGAGCGTTCCGGCTCGGTCATCCGGGGAAGCGAGAACAGCAGCCAGCCGGTCGACGTCGTCAGGGGCACCCGCTTGGGCCACAGTTTGACCAGCATGAACGCGCTCATCGCCAGCGCGAGACCCCGCCCGAACGCCCCCGGCACCCACAGCCACGCCGCGGCCACCGCGGCCACGCCCACCAGCGCCGAAACCAGGCCGGCCAGCCAGCAGCGCAGGATCACCGGCGAACGCCACGGCCCGATCTGCGCCCGCAACGTCACCGGCAAGGTCCGGAACGTGAAGGTCACGCTGCCGCGCTTGAAGGACGCGACCTCCCGCATCGCGCCGAACACGACCTGCCGAACGCGCAACCCGAAGATCACCGACCCGAGCAGCAAGCCGACCTGCGTCGCCACCGGCAGCAGGATCGCTCCCGCCACACCGCCGAACCAACCCGCCACGACACCCGCGAAACCGGTGCCGAGGACCAGTTCGACCGCCGCTAGGACAACCGCGCCCACCACGGTGACCAACACCCATGGGCGGAACAAAAGGCTCTGCGCTCGCACAAGGCCCGGAGCCTACGGGACCAGCACCCGCCGAGGAGGCGCTTTGCTCGCCCTGGTCGCCGGGCGGGGCCGTGACGTGAGCAAGGGAACCTTCCTGTCACGTGCCGGGCGGGCGGTGACAGGAAGGTTCCCTTGCGCAGATCAGGCGACGGCGGCGGTGGTGGGAAGGCCCGCTTCCTTCCACGCGCGGAATCCGCCTGCCAGATCGGTGGCCTTGGTCAGGCCGAGTTCCTGGGCTTGGGCGGCGGCGAGGCTGGAGGCGTAGCCCTCGTTGCAGACGAGGACGATCGGGCGTTCCGGGCGCAGGCCGTCGAGCCGGTGGCTGCCTGCCGGGTCGAGACGCCACTCGAGGACGATCCGTTCCACGGTGAGGGCACCGGGGATCTCGCCGTGGGTGAGGCGGTCCGATTCCGGTCGGATGTCGATGATCAGGCCACCGGTGCGCTGGAGCTCGAAGGCTTCCTGCGGGCTGACCCTGGCTAGTTTCTCCCGGGATTCGGCCAGCAGGTGCTCGATCCCGTAGGGGCCGTGACCGATCGGCTCTTCGCGGGGCTCGGGGATGTGCGCCATTACACGACCTCGCTTCGTTGCGGAGGAACAGCGGGGATCTCGGCCAGGTCGGCGTAGTAGCGGACCGGCAGCAGCGGCGGTGAGTAGGCGTGCACGCTGGCGGAGTTGACCGAGCTGACGTTGGTGACCTGGTGCGCGCGCCCGGCACCGAACCCGATGCCGTCACCGAGGTCGTGGTGCTTGGTGCGGACCGGGCCGCCTGCGTAGCGGTAGTCCTCGCGCAACCCTCCGAACAGGACGGAGAACGATCCCGACGCACCGCCGTGGTCGTGGGCCGGTGTGCCCTGGCCGGGAGCCCAGGACAGCAGCCAGAGTTCGACTCCCGCGGTCAGGCCGAGCTTGGCCCACCACCGCTGCTGCTCGTCGATGCGCACGATGTTCATCAGCTGCGTGGTCAGCTCGCTGGTCACCAGGCCGGTGAGGTCGCGGAGCTCGCGCGGGGTCCAGTTGAGGTGGTCGGGTCGGATCAGGTCCCGCAGCAGCGGCAGGTCGAAGGCGGGGTGCACTTCGGCTTCGCCGGGCGCGGGCACGGGTGCGGTCGGGGTGTATTCGGATTGCGGGGCGGTCGGCCGTTCCGGCTGCGTGATGCTCATGCGGTGTCTCCAGGTGTCTTGCGGTGTGCACCGGCACGACACGGCGCACCCCTGCTGCGAGAGGTGCTGGGGTGGCTGGATGATTCGTCGTGCCGCGATGAAGTCGCGTGAAGCGGGAGGTCTCTCGGACCGCTTTCAGCGACAGGCGGAGGCGATGACCCGGAACAGGTCGATCACGCGATCGCGGGTGAGCAACGAATCGGACACGCCACAGATCGTGGCACCGGATCGTCGCCGGGGCCAGTGGTTGAGCGGGGTTCCCGGTATGTGGACCGGCGTGAGGCGCGCGGGTCGATCATCGGGCGCGTGGCAGTGGCATCCCGCCCGCAGGGGGTGCGGCGTCGGCGGGAACAATGGGCTCAGAGGGGACCGGCCGGAGCCTGTGGCGGTCCTGGACGGAGACGAACGCCGAGTGCGCGCCCGGGGCGCCGCCGCGGTCAGTCACGGCTGGGAGGTAGACGTGGACGACCTGGTCATCCAGATGGATGGCGTCGGTGTCCGGCGGGGCAAGACGACGCTGCTGGCCGACGTGAACTGGTCTGTGGAGCTCGACGAGCGCTGGGTCGTGCTGGGCCCCAACGGCGCTGGCAAGACCACGCTGCTGAAGATGGCCAGCACGGAGATGCACCCGAGCACCGGCACCGTCGACGTCCTCGGCGAGCGGCTCGGCAAGACCAACGTGTTCGACATCCGGCCCTTGATCGGGCTGTGCTCGGGCGCGCTGGTCAACCGCGTCCCCGGCGAAGAGCTGGTTCGCGACGTCGTGGTCAGCGCCGGGTATTCGGTGTTCGGCCGCTGGCGCGAGGAGTACGACGCCCTGGACACCGATCGCGCCGTTGAGCTGCTCGAACTGCTCGGCGTCGCGCACCTCGCCGACCGCGAGTTCGGCACGCTGTCGGAGGGCGAGCGCAAGCGGGTCATGATCTCCCGCGCGCTGATGACCGATCCGGAGCTGCTGCTGTTCGACGAGCCCGCAGCCGGTCTCGACCTCGGTGGCCGCGAGGACCTCGTCGCCCGCCTGTCGACGCTCGCCATGGACCCGGACGCGCCCGCATCGGTGCTGGTCACGCACCACGTCGAGGAGATCCCGCCGGGCTTCACGCACTGCCTGCTGCTGCGCGACGGCGGCATCGTCGCCCAGGGGCTGCTCGACGACGTGCTCACCGAGGACAACCTCTCGAAGACCTTCGACCAGAACCTCGAGCTGCAGCGCGCGGGTGACCGGTACTTCGCCCGCCGCCGGCCCTGACCTGCTGCACCGCCGGTGAGGTCTTCGGCGATGTTGAGATCGGTGACACAGCAGATGTGGCGCGGGGCGCGATAGCCTCGCCTGCGGCACGAGCGGTGGTTCGACGAGGAGGTTGCTGCGTGGGCGAGTTCGTCAGGCTTGAGGTCGAAGGCGCGATCGGCACGATCCGGCTGGATCGACCGAAGATGAACGCGCTGAACAGGCAGATCGAGACCGAGCTGCGGGAAGTGGCGATCGAGGCCGCTGAGCGCGACGACATCCGCGCGGTGATCGTCTACGGCGGCGAGAAGGTCTTCGCGGCAGGCGCGGACATCAAGGAGATGGCCGAGATGTCCTACGCGGACATGGCAGCCAAGGAGCAGCGCGGTCTGTCGGACGCGATGAGCCAGGTCGCGGCCATCCCGAAGCCCACGGTCGCGGCGCTGACCGGCTACGCCCTCGGTGGCGGTTTCGAGCTGGCGCTGTCGTGCGACCGGCGGGTCGCGGCGGACGACATCAAGGTCGGCCAGCCGGAGATCCTGCTCGGCGTCATCCCCGGTGCCGGCGGCACGCAGCGGCTGGCGCGGCTGATCGGCCCGAGCAAGGCCAAGGACATCATCTACAGCGGCCGGTTCGTCGAGGCCGAGGAGGCGCTCGCGCTGGGCATGGTCGACGAGATCGTGCCGTCCGCCGATGTCTACGCGACGGCGAAGCGCTGGGCGGAGCAGTTCACCGGTGGTGCGGCGCGAGCCCTGGCGGCGGCGAAGGCCGCGATCGACGGTGGCCTGGACGTCGACCTGGACAACGGTCTGAAGCTCGAAACTCACCTGTTCGCGGGGACGTTCGCGACCGAGGACCAGAAGATCGGCATGAAGTCGTTCATCGAGAACGGCCCCGGCAAGGCGAAGTTCACCGGGCGCTGACCCGGCACTCATCAGCGGAAGCAGCAGTGACGAGCACACCCCGCCCCTCAGTCCTCGGTTCTCGCCGGCCGTTCGCGGTCGGCTCGTCCTAGGGGGCGGGGGTGGGGTACTCGTTCGACGTCGAGGACGTCCTGTTCCTGCGCTCGACGGCGGGCCGCGAGGCCGTCGCCGAGCTCTCCGGCCTGCCGCTGACCGGCAAGTCGCGGCTGACCGACGTCGCCGCGGCACGCCGGCAGGTCGGTGACCGGTTCGCCGCCGCTGCGCTGGAAACCGCGGTGTTGCGGCGCAAAGCCGAGTCCAAGCTGGACGACAGCGGGGACTGGCTGTTCACCGATTCCGCGTTGCAGCAGGCCACCGCGAGCGTCGTCGCCCGGCACCGCGCGCAGCGCCTGGCGGGCCGCGACGTGCACGACGTGACCTGCTCGATCGGTGCCGACCTGATCGCCGTGGCCGCTGTCGCCCACCGCAGCGTGGGTTCCGATCTGGACCGGGTCCGGTTGCTCATGGCGCAGCACAACCTGGCCGCCGCCGGTCGCGAGGCGCTGCTGGTGGAGGCCGATGCGCTGCGCCCGGTCACCCGGGACACCGTCGTGGTCGCCGACCCCGCGCGCCGGGACGAAGGCGGCAGGCGCCGCTGGAACCCCGCCGACCTGGTGCCGCCGCTGGACGAGCTCATGGCCGTCCACGCCGGGCGCGACCTGGTCGTCAAGTGCGCTCCCGGCCTGGACTTCGCCGCGATCCCCGACGACGTCGAAGCCGAGGTGGTGTCGCTGGGCGGGCAGGTCCGGGAGGCCGCGTTGTGGTTCGGCTCGCTGGCCGATCCGACGGCGCGGCGCCGCGCGAGCGTGCTGCGGCCCGATGGCGGTGCCTGGAGCATCACCGACGCCGAGCCCGACGACTGCCCGGCGGAGGACGTGCGCGAATGGATCGTCGATCCGGATGGGGCCGTGGTGCGAGCGGGGCTGGTGCGCCACTACGCGGCCCGTCATGGACTCGTCCAGCTCGATCCGCGCATCGCTTACCTCACCGGCGACGCGCCGCCGCTCGGCGTGCGGGCCTTCCGGGTGCTCGACCACGGCCGGTACAACGAGAAGGCGCTGCGCGCGCTGCTGCGCACCCACGACGTCGGTCGGCTGGAGATCCTGGTGCGCGGTGTGGACGTGGACCCGGACGCGTTGCGGCGCCGGCTCAAACCCAAGGGGACGCAGGAAGCCAGCGTCGTGATCACCCGGGTCGGGGATCAGGGGATGGCCTACCTGTGCCGCGCCGAGCGCACCTGAGCACCTCCGACCCGTGACCGGCGTCACGGAACGGGCGTCTGCTGTGAGTGCTGCGAAATCGGGAGGCAGCGCCGCAGGTGCCTTCTCTATGCTTGTGCGGAGTATGGGTACGTCGTCTGTGAAATCTCCGCTCGCTGATCTGCGGGAACGTTTGCCCGAGCTGATGCTGCAGGACCAGCGTCGGCTGCGTCGACGCATCGAAGGCGCCCGCAAGATCCGCGATCCCGAGGCGCTGCGGTCGGTCACCGCGGAGATCACCGGCGACGTCGAGACCGCCGAGCTGCGGGTGCAGCGACGCCGCGACGGCACTCCCAAGATCACCTATCCGGACAGCTTGCCGGTCAGCCAGCGGCGGGACGACCTGCTCGCCGCCATCCGGGACAACCAGGTCGTCATCGTCGCAGGTGAGACCGGGTCGGGTAAGACCACGCAGCTGCCCAAGATGTGCATGGAGCTCGGGCGCGGCATCAAGGGCGTCATCGGCCACACGCAGCCGCGCAGGCTCGCGGCGCGAACCGTGGCCGAGCGGGTCGCCGAGGAGCTGGGCACCGAGATCGGCGGTGCGATCGGCTACCAGGTGCGGTTCACCGAGCGCACCGGCGACGACACCCTGGTCAAGCTGATGACCGACGGCATCCTGCTCGCCGAGATCCAGCACGACCGACTGCTGCGCCGGTACGACACGCTGATCATCGACGAGGCGCACGAGCGCAGCCTCAACATCGACTTCATCCTCGGTTACCTCAAGCAGCTGCTGCCGCGCCGCCCCGACCTCAAGGTGATCATCACCTCGGCGACGATCGACCCGGAGCGGTTCTCCCGGCACTTCGACGACGCTCCGGTCGTGGAGGTCTCCGGCCGGACCTACCCGGTCGAGGTGCGCTACCGGCCGCTGCTGGAGGACTCCGACGACGAGGAGGACCCGTCGACGGACGTCCGCGACCAGCCGCAGGCCATCTGCGACGCGGTCCGCGAACTGTGCGCCGAAGGCCCCGGTGACATCCTCGTGTTCCTCAGCGGTGAGCGGGAGATCCGCGACGCCGCCGACGCGCTGGCGCAGCTCGCGCTCCGCGACACCGAGGTGGTGCCGCTGTTCGCGCGGTTGAGCGCCGCGGAGCAGCACCGGGTGTTCCAACGCCACTCCGGGCGCAGGATCGTGCTGTCCACCAACGTCGCGGAGACGTCGCTGACCGTTCCCGGCATCAAGTACGTCATCGACCCGGGCACGGCCCGCATCTCCCGCTACAGCTTCCGCACGAAGGTGCAGCGGCTGCCGATCGAACCGATCTCGCAGGCCTCGGCGAACCAGCGGAAGGGCCGGTGCGGCCGGGTTTCCGAGGGCATCTGCGTAAGGCTGTACTCGGAGGAGGACTTCGAGTCCCGGCCGGAGTTCACCGACCCGGAGATCCTGCGCACCCACCTGGCGTCGGTGATCCTGCAGATGACCTCCCTCGGGCTCGGTGAGATCGAGTCCTTCCCGTTCCTGGAACCGCCGGATCGCAGGCAGATCACCGACGGCGTCAACCTGCTTCACGAACTCGGCGCGCTGGAGAGCGGCACGTCCACCGACGAGCGCAAGCTCACGCGGATCGGCCGCAGTCTCGCCCAGCTGCCCATCGACCCGCGCCTGGCGCGGATGGTGCTGGAGGCCGAGCGCAACGGCTGCGTGCGCGAGGTGCTGGTCATCGTGTCCGCGCTGTCGATCCAGGACCCGCGGGAACGCCCGGCTGACCACCAGCAGGCCGCCGACCAGAAGCACGCGCGCTTCGTCGACAAGGAAGCCGAATCCGACTTCCTCTCCTACCTGCGCCTGTGGGAGCACCTGCGCTCCCAGCAGAAGGAGTTGTCCTCCAACCAGTTCCGCAAGCTCTGCCGCAACGACTTCCTCAACTACCTGCGCGTGCGCGAGTGGCAGGACCTGTTCGGCCAGCTGCGCCAGATGGTGAAGTCGATGGGGATGACGCTGGCGGATCAGCCCGCCGACGCCACCCGCGTCCACCAGTCGCTGCTGGCCGGCCTGCTCTCGCACGTCGGCCTCAAAGACGTCGAGAAGCGCAACGGCGCGCAGCGTTCCGGCCCGCCCGGGCGAGGCGGCAACGAGTACCAGGGAGCCCGCAACGCGCGGTTCGCGGTGTTCCCCGGGTCGTCGTTGTTCAAGAAGCCGCCGCGCTGGGTGATGGCCGCGGAACTCGTGGAGACCTCCCGTCTGTGGGCGCGCATCGTCGCCCGCGTCGAACCGGAGTGGATCGAGCAGCTGGCCGGGCACCTGGTCAAGCGCAACTACAGCGAACCGCACTGGGAGAAGGACCGCGCCGCCGTGGTCGCCACCGAGCGGGTCACGCTCTACGGCGTGCCGCTGGTGGTGGATCGCAAGGTCAACTACGGGCGCATCGATCCCGAGGTCAGCCGCGAGCTGTTCATCCGGCACGCGTTGGTCGAGGGCGATTGGGACACCCGGCACGAGTTCTTCCGCCAGAACCGGGCGCTGCTCGACGAGGTCGAGGGCCTCGAAGAGCGCGCTCGTCGTCGCGACATCCTGGTCGACGACGAGACGCTGTTCGAGTTCTACGACCAGCGCATCGGCGACGAGGTGGTCTCCGGCAGGCACTTCGACACGTGGTGGAAGAAGACCCGCCGCGATCAGCCCGACCTGCTGAACTTCGAGAAGTCGATGCTGATCAACGAGCGCTCGGCGCAGGTCAGCGACCAGGACTACCCGGACCAGTGGGTTTACGGTGAGCACCGGCTGAACCTGACCTACCAGTTCGAGCCGGGCGCCGACGCCGACGGCGTCACCGTGCACATCCCGCTGCAGGTGCTCAACCAGATCGACGCCGAGGGCTTCGACTGGCAGATCCCCGGCCTGCGGGAAGAGCTGGTGACCACGCTGCTCAAGTCGCTGCCGAAGCAGACCCGGCGCAACTTCGTGCCCGCCCCGGACTTCGCCAAGGCCGTGCTCTCCCGCGTGGGACCCGACGACGGGCCGCTGCTGGAGACGTTGCAGCGCAGCCTCCGGCAGCTGACCGGTGTCGAGGTGCCGCGCGCGGAGTGGGATCCGGAGCGGGTTCCCGAGCATCTGAAGATGACCTTCCGCGTGGTGGGCCGTCGCGGGCGCAAGCTCGCCGAGTCCAAGGACCTCGAATCGCTGAAGCTGCGGCTCAAACCCAAGGTGCGCGAGGAGATCTCGGCCGCGGCCGACGACATCGAGCAGGGCGGGCTGCGTTCCTGGAGCTTCGGCGAGCTGCCGCGCACCTTCTCCCAGCAGCGTTCGGGGCACGCCGTGAAGGCGTACCCGGCGTTGGTGGACGAGGGCGAGAGCGTCGCGGTGCGGATGTTCGACACCGAGCAGGAGCAGCGGCGCGCGCTGTGGAACGGCACGCGCCGGTTGCTGCTGCTCAACGTGCCGTCGCCGGCGAAGTCCATCCAGCGCGGCATGAGCGCGACCAGCCGCTTGGTGCTGGGCGGGAGCCAGTACGGCGACTTGGGTTCGGTCCTCGACGACTGCGTGCGCTGCGCCGTGGACAAGCTGATGGCCGACAACGGCGGGCCCGTCTGGGACGGCGACGCCTTCACCTCGCTGGAGGCGAAGGTCCGCGCCGGGCTGGGCGAGTACACCGTGGCGGTGCTGGCGGAGGTGGAGCGAGTGCTGGTCGCGGCCCAGCGGGTCGAGACGGTGCTCGCCGACCGTCCCAAGGGCATGTCGACGGAGTCGCTGGGCGACATCCGCCGGCAGCTGGAAGGCCTGCTGCACCCGGGATTCGTCACCGCGACGGGCTTCGACCGGCTCCGCGACCTGGTCCGCTACCTGGGCGCGATCGAGCAGCGGCTGGACAAGGCGCAGCACCAGCCGCAGCGCGATCGGGAGTGGATGCACCAGGTGGACGAGGTCAGGCAGCGCTACCGGGATCTGCTGGCCGCGGTGCCGCAGGGGCGTTCGCCCAGCGATGCCCTGCTCGACGTGGGTTGGATGATCGAGGAGCTGCGCGTGAGCCTGTTCGCGCAGTCCTTGGGGACTCCGCGGCCGGTTTCGGTCAAGCGCGTGCACCGCGCGATGGACAAGCTCCAGGATTGAGAGCCTGTCGCGCGCGCGGCAGCGCGGGTGACAGGTCGCACTCATGATTCCCCCAGGAATGGTGCGGAATTCGTGCCCGCGTGAAGTCTTTCGGTCCGGACAACAACGAGTATCCGGCATCGAACGCGCGTTCGCACCGCTCGAAAGGGTGGAAGGCTGAGGAAAAATCAGCAAGAACCGCGAAGTGCGGTCCCGTGAAAGGGATCGGCGAAAAGGGCGGTCGTCCCGATCGCTCGGCGAGTCCGGTCCCCGAGCCGGACTTCGCGGAGGAGGGAGTCGCTCAGAAGCTGGCGGGCGAGACGGCGATTCCGAGCGCCCCGGGGCCCGTGTGGGCTCCTATGATCGCGCTGGTCTCCTCCAGGGTGACCCGGCGGACCTGCGGCAGCTGCGAGCACAGCGCGTCGAGGACCTGCTTGGCGCGATCGGCGGCCTCGAAGTGCTCCACGCCCACGTCGACCGGACCTCGGCCCGCGCGCTCCACGGCGGTCGCGACGGCCTTGCGCAGCGCCCGCTCCGGGCCGATGGCCTTGTGCAGCTGGTCGATCACGCCGTCCTTCATGATCAGCACCGGCTTGATCGACAGCGCTTCGCCGACCCACGCCTGGGCTCGGCCGATCCGGCCGCCGCGCTGCAGGTACTCCAGGGTGTCGACGTAGAGCAGCTGCGTGGTGCTGCGAAGGCGGTGCTCCAGGACGTTCATCACGCCGTGCGGTGTGGCGCCCGAGGCGGCGGCCTCAGCGGCGGCGATCACCGGGAAGCCGAGGCTGAGCCCGGTCAGCCGCGCATCGACGACGTAGACCGGCACGCCGATCTCCGCCGCGGCGATCCGGGCGGACTGGCAGGTTTGGGACATTCCTTCGGAGATGTGGATCGAAATGATCGCCTCGACGCCGGAAGCCGCGGCGTCCGCGTAATTCCAGTAGAAGGCCGGCGGCGGGGGCGGGTTGGTGGCGACCGGGACGTTGTTCCGCATTGCCTCGGCCATCTGGGGATGCAGCACCCGGCGCTCGTCGTTCTGTTCATCGCCGACGGTCAGCTCCAACTGCACGATGGAGATTCCCAGCCGGTCGGCCACGTCGAGCGGAACGGAAGCCGTCGAATCGGTCACGATGGCGACGCGTCTTCTCATAGCCGTCAGGCTACTAATACGTAAGGTTCGTTCACATACTTTCCGGATGACCCGTCCCCACTTTTGCTGCGGCCGATCATCCCCGCTGAGCGAAGGTGAGTACTGTCACGGGTGGGACCTGGTTGCACCCGGGCTACTGGCAAGTAACATCCTCGGTGGTTGGCATCACTGTGCTTTCCAGCTGAGGGCATGGCAAGGTCAACCTAACCCGGACGGAAGAAGCGCCGGGTCCACAAGCAGAGCCGCTGGAGGACCAGCGAGCGTCATTTGAGTCCGCAGGAGGTCGAAGAGGGCCCATGAACATCGTCGTCCTGGTTAAGCAGGTGCCCGACACGTATTCCGAACGGAAGCTGTCTGCTGCGGATCACACGTTGGACCGCGAGTCGGCGGATGCCGTGTTGGATGAGATCAACGAGCGCGCGGTGGAGGAGGCGCTGTTGATCAAGGAGGCCCAGGGCGGCGAAGTGACCGTCGTGTGCATGGGCCCGGATCGCGCCACGGATGCCATCCGCAAGGCGCTGTCGATGGGTGCGGACAAGGCGGTGCACCTCTCTGACGAGGCGTTGCACGGCACCGACGCCCCCGCCACCGCCAAGGCGCTGGCGAAGGTCATCGGCACCGTTGAGGGTGTCGACCTGGTCATCGCGGGCAACGAGGCGACCGACGGTCGCTCCGGTGCCGTGCCGGCCATGATCGCCGAGGTGCTGGGCTGGCCGCAGCTGACCTTCGCGCGCAAGGTCGAGACCGACGGTTCCAGCGTGAAGGTCGAGCGTGAGACCGACGCGGGCATCCTGACCGTCGAGTCCGGTCTGCCGGCCGTGGTGTCGGTCACGGAGAAGATCAACGAGCCGCGGTACCCGTCGTTCAAGGGCATCATGGCCGCGAAGAAGAAGCCGGTGAGCGCGCTGTCGCTGGCCGACGCGGGGATCGACGCCTCCGAGGTGGGCCTGGCCAACGCCGGCTCCCAGGTCGTCGAGTCCGCTCCGAAGCCGCCGAAGTCCGGCGGTGTGAAGGTCACCGACGAGGGAGAGGGCGGCGTGCAGGTCGCCGACTTCCTGGCCGGCGAGAAGCTGCTCTGAGTCGTTCACGGTTTTCGAGGAGGCATTGATTCATGGCTGAGGTTCTGGTCCTCGTCGATCACGTGGACGGCGAGGTCAAGAAGGTCACGTACGAGCTGCTGACCGCGGCCCGTCGCATCGGTGAGCCGTCGGCGGTCGTCGTCGGCGAGCCGGGCACCGCGGGCAAGCTGTCCGAGGCGCTGGGCTCCTACGGTGCGGCGAAGGTCTACGCGGCCGAGTCCGCCGAGGCCGCCGAGTACCTGGTGACGCCGCAGGTCGACGTGCTGGCCGCGCTGGCGGGTTCGGCGAACCCGGCGGCCGTGCTGGTCCCCGCGTCGGTCGACGGCAAGGAGATCGCCGGTCGCCTGGCGATCCGCCTGGACACCGGTCTGCTGTCGGAGGTCGTGGACATCGACGGTGAGGGCGTCGCGTCGCACTCGCTGTTCGGTGGCACCTACGACGCCAAGGCGAAGGTCACCAAGGGCACCCCGGTGGTCACCGTTCTGCCCGGCTCCATCGAGGCCGAGCAGGCCTCCGGTGCCGCCGCGGTCGAGCAGGTCGAGGTTCCGGCCGCGTCCGGCGCCAAGATCACCGGTCGGCAGCCGGCCGAGGCCGGCGACCGTCCCGAGCTCACCGAGGCCAGCATCGTGGTCTCCGGTGGTCGCGGTGTCGGTTCGGCCGAGTCGTTCGAGGTCGTGGAGAAGCTCGCCGACACGCTGGGTGCCGCTGTCGGTGCCTCGCGTGCCGCGGTGGACTCCGGCTACTACCCGCACCAGTTCCAGGTCGGTCAGACCGGTAAGACGGTCTCGCCGCAGCTGTACGTCGCGCTGGGCATCTCCGGCGCGATCCAGCACCGGGCGGGCATGCAGACGTCCAAGACGATCGTCGCGGTGAACAAGGACCCGGAGGCGCCGATCTTCGAGATCGCCGACTACGGCGTCGTGGGTGACCTGTTCAAGGTCGCCCCGCAGCTCACCGAAGAGGTCACCAAGCGCAAGGGCTGATCCCTGACGCGACGAAAGCGGGCCGTGCTCACACCGAGCACGGCCCGCTTTGTCGTCTTCATCAACGCGCCTCGTCACGCCCCTTGCAGGCGAGCTTGTCCGCGCGTTCGTTCTCCGGGTGACCGGCGTGGCCCTTGACCCACTCCCACTGCACCTCGCCGTGACGGGAGCATTCGGAGTCCAGCCGCTGCCACAGATCGGCGTTCTTGACCGGTTTCTTCGCCGAGGTCATCCAGCCGTTGCGCTTCCAACCGCGCATCCACTCCGTGATGCCCTTGAGCACGTAGGTGCTGTCGGTGTAGACGCGCACCACCGGGATCGGCCGGGTGAGAGCGGCCAACCCCTCGATCACGGCCATCAACTCCATCTTGTTGTTGGTCGTGGTCGGATCCTTGCCGTAGAGCTCCCGCTCATGGTCGCCGTAGCGCAGCACCACGCCCCAGCCGCCCGGGCCGGGATTCCCGCTGCATGCGCCATCGGTGTAGAGGTCGACGCGCTCGATCTGCATGTGCTGAATCTAGCCGCCACCGGCCGGGTGGCCGGGCAGCGGCGTGCGCGGAAGGTTCCCACGCTCACACCGCTGAGGATCCCGGGGCGGGTGAGCGAAAGGTTCCCCTGCTCGCTTCGGGGGCGTCGTCGGGAGTGATGAGCAGAAGGTTCCCTTGCTCGCTCCGGAGGGCGGCTTCGCGAGCGGTGGCAGGAAGGTTCCCGTGCTCGTGCAGGCGGGGGCGTGGGCGTGGCTGACAGAAAGGTTCCCCTGCTCGCTGGAAAGGCCGGTGCTCGGTGGAGGGGAGTGGCAGGCTCGGGGCCGAGCCTCCGACGCCGGCCCGGAGGTGATCGCACGGATCGACCCGCGACCGCCGAGCATGGGTGGACTGACCGCGGACGAGCCGGACGCCTTCGACGCGGTGCCGTGGTGGCCCATGCGGTTCGTTGCCTTCAACGGTGGTGGTGAGGTCCCGCAGTGAGCTCTCGCGCGACCGGAACGTCCCCGCGTCGGCGTCACCCTCGGCACGGTGGTGCCCTTGATCTCCGGCACCAGCAGCGCGGAGGTCGTCCTCGACGCACTCGGCGGCATGGACGTCGAGGTGGTGCTCGCCGGTGACATCGAGGTCGAGCCGTTGCCGGGCAACGTGCGTCCGGCGGGTTACCTGCCGCCCGTCGGCGTTCCTGCCGACGACCTCGCTGCTGGTGCACCACGGCGGATCCGGGACGACCGCCGCGCCGCTGCACTACGGCGTGCCGCAGCTGGTGCTGCCGTCGTTCGCCGACAACCCGCTGTCCGCGCAGCGGGTCGTGGAGCGAGGGGTCGGGCTCTCCCACGACCCGGCGAGGATCACCGTCGGCGGGGTGCGGGACATGGTGCGCAGGTTGCTGGACGAGCCGGAACTCGTCGTCAACGCGCGGGCCGTCGCGGACGAGATGGCGGGGCAGGTAAGCCCCTCTGACGTGCTGCAACGGGCGGTATCGAAGGCCCGGACGGAGTAGTACGCACCTGGCATTCACCGAAAGTTCTGGCTCCGTGTCATCCGCTGGTGTGTTGGGCGTTCGCTGCGCGGCGATACACCTGGGACATGTCCGAGATGCAGCTGCTGGCCAGCGCCGCACCGAACGCGGCGGCCGACGCCCACTACTCGCTGCTCGTCGCCCGTGATTCCGACGAGGTCCACGCCGCACAACGCCTGCGCTACAAGGTGTTCGCGGAGGAGATGGGCGCCACGGTCAAGGGCGGGGAGCACGGCGTCGACCAGGACTCCTTCGACGACCACTGCGACCACCTGATCGTGCGGGAAGACCGCAGCGGCGAGGTGGTCGGCACCTACCGGATGCTGCCGCCCGACCGCGCTTCGTCCGCCGGAATGCTCTACTCGGAAACCGAATTCGACCTCTCCGCTCTGGACCCGCTGCGCCCGTCGCTGGTGGAGACCGGCCGCTCGTGCGTGCACCCCGATCACCGCAACGGTGCCGTGGTGAGCCTGGTGTGGGCGGGAATCGCCCGTTACATGCTGCTGCACGGGCACACCATGCTCGCCGGCTGCGCCTCGGTGCCGCTGGACGACGGCGGGGTGCAGGCCGCGCACGTGTGGCGAACGGTGTCGCAGAAGCACTACGCGCCGGAGGAGCGCCGGGTGCACCCTCACCAGCCGTGGGAGCCCGGTGACATCAACGAGCGCTCGACGATTCCGCCCCTGCTGCGCGGTTACCTGCGGCTGGGTGCGGAGGTCTGCGGCAAGCCCGCGCACGACCCGGACTTCGGGGTGGCGGACTTCTTCGTGCTGGTCGACCTGGAACGCGCCGATCAGAGATACATGCGGTACTTCCTCGGAGAATCGGCATGAACCACTCGTGGATGCCGGAGTCGCCGTGCGGGCCGGATTGCCTGCCGCCGCGCGACCCCGGCACCGAGGTCGGCCGGCTGCGGCTGGCCATGCGCATCGGGATCACCGTCGGGCTGCTGCTGATCGGCAGCGCGATGGTGCTCGCGCTGCCCTCGCAGCTGCGGCAGAGGGCGGTGCCGAAGTGGTTCCGGATGTTGTTGCGGGCGTTGGGCATCCGGTTGGAGGTCGACGGGACGCTGTCGCCCGGTGGCGGGCTGATCGTGTGCAATCACGTCTCGTGGTTGGACGTCGTTGCCCTTCAGGTGCTCACGCCGATGAAGATGCTGGCCAAGGTCGAGGTCCGATCGTGGCCGGTGCTGGGTTCGCTGGCCGGGCGGGTCGGGACCGTCTACATCGACCGCGACCGGCTGTCGGCGTTGCCCGGGGCGGTGGCCACGATCGCTGACGAGCTCCGGGCGGGTTCGGTGATCGGAACGTTCCCAGAGGGCACCACGTGGTGCGGTAATGCGAGTGGTCCGTTCCGTCCCGCGGTGTTCCAGGCGGCGTTGGACGCGGGCGCCCGGATGCAGCCGGTGGCGGTGCGCTTCCGCGACGGACGCGGTCGGCTGACCACCGGGGCGGCGTTCCTGGGCGATGCGAGCCTGGCCGATTCGGTGTTGTCGGTGGCGCGCATGCGCGGTCTCGTGGTGGAGGTCGTGGTGCTGCCGGAACTGACCGGCACCGACCGCAAGGCGCTGGCCCGGGAGGCGCAGGCCGCGATCACGGGAGCCACCGGCGCACACCTGGGCCACGGCGAGCCGGCGGAGGCCATCGCCGCCTGATCCGCCTCAGAGGCGCCATGATCTGGTCCCCGATTTCAGTGGAAATCCGGTCCCGGGGACGAATGATCGGCTGGGCCGGGCGGGTGGAAGGACTGGACCTCCACCGGGGTGGAGGTTGCAGGCTGGCGTCGTGGGCATCGTCGACGAAGGCAGCGACCGTTCCGACAGCGCGCTGTGGCATCCGCAGCGCCGCGCCTTCACAGCGGGACTGATCCTGGTCATCACGCTCGTGGCGTTCGAGGCGATGGGCCTGGGCACAGCACTGCCCACGATCGTGGCCGATTTCCACGCATCGCAGTGGTATTCGTGGCCCTTCACCGTGTTCCTGGCCGCCAGCGCCGTGGGAACCGTGATCGGTGGGCGGTTGTCCGACATCCGCGGTCCGGCGCTGCCGCTGCTGGTGGCGCTGCCGTCGTTCGCGGTGGGACTGGTGATCGCCGCTGTCGCGCCGGGCATGGGGGTTCTGCTGCTCGCGCGGGTCGTGCAGGGCCTCAGCGGCGGTGTGCTCATCGTTTCCCTCTACGTGATGATCGCCCGCGTCTACCCCGAGCGGCACCGGCCGGCCGCGTTCGGCGCGTTGTCGGCGGCGTGGGTGGTGCCTGCGCTGATGGGTCCCTTGATCGCCGGGTTGCTGACCGAGCACGCGAGCTGGCGGTGGGTGTTCGGCGGCCTCGCCCCGCTGGTCTGCCTCGGCGCTGGGCTGTTGGTTCCCACGCTGCGCCGCTTCGGCGCGCCCGGTGCCGATCGCGCTGGGGCCCGGCCGGGGTTGCCGTTGGCCGCGGCGGGTGCGGCTGCCGGTGTCGTGGCGCTGAACTGGGCTGCGCAGCAGGTCTCCTTCCTCTCACTCGTGGTCGCGGTGGTGGGATTGGTCGTGCTGGTCCCCTCATTGCTGCACCTGCTGCCGCGAGGGACGCTTCGCGCTCGTCCCGGGCTGCCGGTGATGGTGCTCTCGCGCGGTCTGCTGGCGGGACTGTTCTTCACGGCGCAGGCCTTCGTCCCGCTGAGCCTGGCGGTGGTGCACGGTTTCTCCCCTTCGGTGGCCGGGGTCCCGCTGACGGTGGGATCGGTGGGCTGGTCGGTGGGCGCTTTCTGGCAGAGCAGGCAGCGGCGGTTGCGGCGGGAGCAGATCGTCGCGGCCGGGTTCGTTCTGGTGGGGGTCGGGGTGTTCGCGCTGGTGTGGGCGCTGCCGGTCTGGGGTGTGCCGTGGCTGGTGTTCGGGGGTTGGTTCGTCGCGGGGATGGGCATGGGAATTTCCGTCGCGACGACGGCGGTCGCGGTCTTGTCGCTGTCGCCGGAGACCGATCGCGGGTTCAACTCCTCGGCGCTGCAGATCTCCGACATGCTCGGGCAGGCGCTGCTGGTCGGGGCCGGTGGTGTGGTGGTCAGCGCGTTGGCCGGCGACGGGGCGCCGACCCGGGGTGTGCTGCCGCTGGATCTGCTGGTGCTGGTGGTGGTGCTGTCCGCTGCTGTGATGCTGCTCCGGGCAGGGCGGGTCAAACCGGTCTGACCTGCGCGTTCCGTCGGACCGCAGGGGAGGCGGCGGTCGGCTTGCATTACCCTGGATGAGCGATGACTTACCTCGACCACGCCGCTACGACTCCGATGCGGCCCGCAGCGGTGTCCGCGATGAGCGAGGCGTTGACCCGGATCGGCAACGCCTCGTCCCTGCACACCTCGGGTCGGAAAGCACGTCGGCAGGTCGAGGAGTCCCGCGAGGACATCGCCGACGCCCTGGGTGCCCGGCCTTCGGAGGTGCTGTTCACCGCAGGCGGGACCGAGAGCGACAACCTCGCGGTCAAGGGCATCTTCTGGGCGCGCCGCGCGGCCGATCCGGCCCGTCGCCGGATCCTGGCCTCCACCGTCGAGCACCACGCGGTGCTCGACGCGGTGGAGTGGCTGGCCGAGCACGAGGGCGCCGAGGTCACGTGGCTGGAGGCCGACGCGGCGGGCCGGATCACGCCGGAGGTCTTCCAAGAGGCGCTGACCAGCGCGGATGATGTGGCGCTGGCGACGGTGATGTGGGCGAACAACGAGGTCGGCACCGTCAACCGGATCTCCGAGCTCTCCGCGATCGCCGACCGGCACGGGATTCCCCTGCACACCGACGCGGTGCAGGCGGTCGAGACGCTGCCGGTGGACTTCGCGGCGTCCGGTGCGTCGGCGCTGACCATGACCGGCCACAAGGTCGGTGGTCCCTACGGCGCCGGTGCGCTGCTGCTGTCGCGCGACGTCAAGTGCACGCCGGTGCTGCACGGTGGTGGCCAGGAGCGCGAGGTGCGTTCCGGGACCCTCGACACCCCTGGTGTGCTGGGGCTGGCCGCGGCGGTGCGCGAGGCCGTTGAGGTGCGTGAGTCCCACGCGATGCAGTTGGCGAAGCTGCGCGACGAGATGATCGACGGGGTGCGCGCGGCGGTGCCGGACGTGGTGCTCAACGGCGATCTCGGCGACGAGGTCATCGCCGGTGGGCCGTCCCGGCTGCCGGGCAACGCGCACTTCACCTTCCCCGGCTGCGAGGGCGACAGCCTGCTGATGCTGCTGGACGCCAAGGGGATCGAATGCTCCACCGGGTCGGCCTGCACGGCGGGGGTTTCCGAGCCGAGCCACGTGCTGCTGGCGATGGGCGCCGATCCGAAGGCCGCGCGCGGCTCGCTGCGCTTCTCCCTGGGGCACAGCTCGACCGCGGCCGATGTCAAGGCACTCACCGATGTCATCGGACCGGTGGTGCAACGAGCGCGTAGCGCCGGGTTGGCCGGGTTGCGCCGATCTTCGGCGGCTTCGGCCGCCACGGAGGTGTGAGTCGTGCGAGTGCTGGCAGCCATGAGCGGTGGGGTGGACTCCGCGGTCGCGGCGGCGCGGGCGGTCGCCGCAGGTCACGACGTGGTCGGAGTGCACCTGGCGCTGTCGGCGAAGCCCGGGACGCTGCGCACCGGTGCGCGGGGGTGCTGCACCATCGAGGATTCCCGCGATGCGCGCCGCGCCGCGGACCTGCTGGGCATCCCGTTCTACGTGTGGGACTTCGCCGAGCGCTTCACCGAGGAGGTCATCGAGACCTTCGTCGGTGAGTACGCCGCCGGCCGCACCCCGAACCCGTGCCTGACCTGCAACGAGAAGATCAAGTTCGAGGCGTTGCTGGAGAAGGCGATGGCGCTGGGCTTCGACGCCGTCTGCACCGGCCACTACGCCCGCCTGTCCATGGTGGACGGTGTTCCGGAGCTGCGGCGCAGCCGCGACGAGGGCAAGGACCAGTCCTACGTGCTCGCGTCGCTGACCTCCGAGCAGCTGCGGCACTCGATGTTCCCGCTCGGCGGTTCGCTGAAGTCCGAGGTCCGGGAGGAGGCCGCTGAGCAGGACCTGGCGGTCGCCAAGAAGCCCGACAGCCACGACATCTGCTTCATCCCGGACGGCGACACCAAGAGCTTCCTGGAGAACAAGCTCGGCCAGGCCCCGGGTCAGCTCGTCGACGAGGAGACCGGCGCGGTGCTCGGCGAGCACACCGGCGTGCACGGCTTCACGATCGGCCAGCGCAAGGGGCTGGGCATCGACGCCCCCGCCGCGGACGGCAAGCCGCGCTACGTCCTGTCCCTCGAACCGGTTTCGGGCACGGTGAAGGTCGGTTCCCGCGAGCGACTCGCGGTCACCGAGATCGACGCGAAGCGCCCGATCTGGCCGTCCGAGCAGCCCCTCGACGGCCCGACCGAGTGCGTCATCCAGGTCCGCGCCCACGGCGGCACGGCCGACGCGGTCGCCGAGTTCGACGGCGAGAACTTCACGATCCAGCTCCGCCAGTCCCTCCAGGGCGTCGCCCCAGGGCAGGCGGTCGTCCTCTACCGCCCGGACGAAGCTGGAGACCTCGTGCTGGGCAGCGGAATCATCTCCGCGACTCGCTGACCGACCTGTCGAGGGCGGCAGTTTCAACTGAAACTTCGCCTGGTACCTCACCGCAGATCGTGGTGTGAATGCTCGCGAGCAGAGTGCCGAGTCCGGCCAGGACGGCGATGGCTTCGGCGATCTGCTGGGCGTCGAGGCGGTCGGCGCCGGCGTCGAAGGCGAGGTCGTCGAGGAGCCACTGCGCTTGGCGGAGGCGCACGGCGAGGACCGTGGACTGCGCGGTCACCGCGCGGGAATCCCGGCCAGGCGAAGGGCTTCCTGGTAGCAGGTCGGGCAGGTGTCCCAGAACCAGCCGAATTCGCTGTTCTCGGCGACGAGCTCCTGCCCGCACAAGGTCGTGACCTCGGTGCCGGTCGGGTAGGAACGCCCGTGCGGGTGCTCGTCCAGACTCGCGTGCCGCCGCCCCTCGCACGGCACCCAGTGGAACGGATACATCGGACTCCTCTCGATTTACCGGTAAGAGTTTCCCGTTGGTAAATCGATCGATCAATTACCCGATGGTGGGATAGTTTCCGCAGGTCATATACCGAATCATGGTTTTCATGCCCGGAAAATCAGAGCACACGCCAAAGGCCCGAGCGCTCGGTGCGGAACTTCGAGAATGTCGCATCGCAGCTGGGCTGACCCAGCACGAGCTCGCCGCTCGGATCGGAGTCAGCCACGTCTCGGTTTCACGGTATGAAACCGGTACGCGCTCGCCGCAGCCCGAGGATGTGGCGCAACTGCTCGCGACTCTCGGAGTGGCGGGTGACAGGTACTCCGAGCTCGTTGAGATGGCCCGCGGAGCCGAGCAGCCGAACTGGCTGGAAACCGGGGTGAACGGGCTGCGGCGTGAGTTGATGACGGTCATCGAGTTCGAGCGCACCGCTACGCGAATCGTCGACGTCGAGATGAACATCGTCCCGGGGCTTCTGCAAACGTCCGACTACGCGCGAGCGATCATGAGCGAGGCGCCAGGCGCGGATCTCGAAGCCCGCGTTGCGTTGAGGGTGGGGCGCGCGGCGGTCCTCAACCGCAAGGGCGCACCGCAACTCATCGCGATCGTCTCGGAGATCGCGCTGCGACAGCGGATCGGTGGTGCGGAGGTGATGGCCGACCAGCTCCAGCACCTGCTCAGCGCGGCGGAGCTTCCGAACGTGACGATCCTGGTTCTGCCGACCGTCTCCGAACGGTGGCATCCAGCGCACGCCGGTGCGTTCATCCTCTTCGAGTTCCCGAAGAGCGACCCGATCGTGCACCTGGAGCACTTCGCGTCGGGGGCATTCCTGAACGCAAAAGAAGTGGCTGCTTACAGGGGTGCTGTGGATACGCTCCGGGAAGTGGCGATGGATGAGGAAACCTCAAAGAAATTGATCGCCGCTGCACGTGCCGAGCTGGAGGAGGACCAATGAAGATCAAGGCAGTGCCAACGGGTTGGCGGAAGTCGACTCACTCCGGGCAACAGGTGAGCTGCGTCGAGGTCGGCTCCGTGGGATCTGGCGCTGCGGTGCGCGATTCGAAGAACCTCGAAGCCGGTTACTTCACGACGACCTCCCGGCAGTGGCGATTATTCGTCGGCGCACTGAAGGCCGGCAGGTTCGAGCGCTGAGCGTCCGTGCGGGTGTCGGGCAGTTCTCGTCCGAACTGACCGGGCATAAGCGACATCGATCATGGACGGTTCGGACCAGGGCTGTCCCGTGGTGACCGCCCTGAACACCTGCGGGGTCGGGTTCTCGCGCCTAGTGCTCCCCGGTTTGTCGGGCTAGTGTCTGGCCTCACACGACGGAGTGGGAGGTCCGATGGTGGAGCTTCGGGGGAGTGCGGTCGCGGATGTGCTGCGGCGCAGTGCGGCGCGCGTGGGCGATCGGGAGGCGTTGCGGTTCGTCGACTCCGCTGGGCAGGAGCGGGTGTGGAGCTACGCCGAGCTCGATGCCGCGGTGAGCAGGGCCGCCGGGTTCTTGTTGGCTTCCGGGGCGGTCAAAGGTGATCGGATCGCGGCCTACGGGAAGAACTCCGACGCATATCTGATCGGATTCCTGGCCTGCGCGCGGGCAGGTCTCGTGCACGTGCCGATCAACTACAACCTGACCGGAGGGGAACTTTCCTATCTCCTCTCCCAGTCGGGAAGTTCTCTCGCGCTGGTCGATCCCGCTTTGATGGGCAACGTCGACGCGGTGCGGGCCGAAACGTCCCTGCAGCAGGTCATCGCGTTGCGGGACGAGAAGGACTCCTTGCTGTCACGCAGCGTTGAGGGCGAGGTTCCGGACCTGGACGTGTCCGTGGCGGACGACGACCTCGTGCAGCTGCTCTACACCTCCGGCACCACGTCGCTGCCGAAGGGCGCGATGATGACGCACCGGGCGCTGCTGCACGAGTACGTCTCCTGCCTGCAGGCGCTGGACTTCGGCGAGAACGACCTGCCGCTCCACGTGATGCCGCTGTACCACTCGGCGCAGATGCACGTGTTCCTGCTGCCGCACCTGATGATCGGCGCGAGCAACCTCCTCGTCGAAGTGCCGGATCCGGCCGACATCCTGCGCCGCATCGAGAGCGAGCGGATCACGTCCTTCTTCGCCGCCCCCACGGTGTGGGTCGCGCTGGCCAACCACGCCGACTTCGCCACCCGCGACCTCAAGGCGCTGCGCAAGGCCTACTACGGCGCCTCGATCATGCCCGGGCCGGTGCTGCAGCGACTCCGCGATCAGCTTCCCGAACTGGGTTTCTACAACTGCTTCGGGCAGTCCGAGATCGCCCCGCTGGCGACCGTGCTGCGCCCGGAGGAACACGACGAGCGGCCGGACTCCGCCGGTCGGCCGGTGCTGTTCGTCGAAGCCAAGGTCGTCGACGACCAGGGAGAAGAGGTCCCGCCTGGCGAGCTCGGAGAGATCGTCTACCGCTCCCCGCAGCTGTGCACCGGGTACTGGGACAAGCCGGAGGAGACCGAGGAGGTCTTCCGCGGCGGCTGGTTCCACTCCGGTGACCTGGTGCGACGCGACGAGGCCGGCTACTGC
The DNA here is from genome assembly GCF_004348435.1 of Saccharopolyspora terrae. Lineage (NCBI taxonomy): Bacteria > Bacillati > Actinomycetota > Actinomycetes > Pseudonocardiales > Pseudonocardiaceae > Saccharopolyspora > Saccharopolyspora terrae. Next base: position 27,146 of record NZ_SMKS01000035.1, read on the forward strand.
TTCGTCGTCGACCGGATCAAGGACGTGATCAACACAGGTGGTGTGCTGGTCGCCTCCCGCGAGGTGGAGGACGCCCTCTACGCGCACCCGGCAGTGGCGGAGGTCGCCGTCATCGCGGTGCCGGACCCGAAGTGGATCGAGCGGATCGCGGCCGTCGTCGTCACCAAGGACGAGGTCACCGAGCAGGAGCTCATCGACCACGCGCGCAACACCCTCGCCGGGTTCAAGGTCCCGAAGCAGGTCCGCTTCGTCGACGACCTCCCCCGCAACAGCTCGGGAAAGCTCCTCAAACGCGTCCTCCGCGACGAGCTGGCCTGACGTCGCCTACGACGACACCGGGTTCTCGATGAGGGTGACCCGGTTGCCGTCGGGGTCGTGCACCGCCGAGAACCGGACGGTCCGGCCGCCGGGCTGGATCTCGCCGGCCGTGATGCCGCGGCCGGCGAGATCCGAGATCGCCTCGTCGAGGTCGTCGACCACCAAGTTGAGCAAGGTCGACCCGGCGTGTTCAGGCGATCGGAAGACCTGCACCCAACCGGACGGTGCGATGTGCCAGTCGGCGAGCCCGTCCATCGGTCGTGCGTCGGCCTGCCTCCCGAACAACCGCTCGTACCAGGCCGCCGCAACATCGATGTCCTTCACCGGAGCCACCGCGAGAACGCTGCTGAACGCCATGATGGGAACCTTCCTCCCACTCCGAGAGCCGTGCACGAATACCGACCCCCACCGCGGACGAAACTCATCGCGTCCCCGGTGCCTCAAGCGGTTGCTCCGGCCTCCGCAAGGGAGTCCTCCGCGACGAACTCGCCTGAACACCGAAACGCCGACCCCGCCCGCACGGGAGCCGGCGTTGGTCCGGTCGATAATGGGTGGGTGACTGAATCTGCTTGGGGACCGGGTGTGGCCACTGCCGTCGGGTCTTTGCCGGGGACCGACCCGGTGGAGGCCGCGCGGACGGTGGTCGGCGAGTTGCCGGAGCTGATGCCCGTGCCCGAGCTGCCCGGACGCGGGGTCGGGGCCGACATCCTCGGGCGGACGGCCGGACTGCTGGTCGACCTGGCGGTGGAGGTCGTGCCGTCCGGGTACCGCGTGGCCGGAACTCCAGGGATGGATCACCGGCGGGCCGTGGACCTGCTGCGCTGGGACCTCGACGCGCTGGAGCAGGCCGTCGCCGAAGCCGGTGCGCCTCGGGTCGTGAAGGTGCAGGCGGCCGGGCCGTGGACGATCACCGCCGGGATCGAGCTGATGCGCGGGCATCGGGTGCTCACCGACCGCGGAGCGCTGCGGGACTTCACCGAATCGCTCACCGAAGGGCTGGTCGCGCACGCCGAGCAGGTCACCGCGCGCACCGGCTCGCGGGTCGTGGTGCAGCTGGACGAACCGTCGCTGCCCGCCGTGCTGAGGGGCTCGCTGCCCACGCCGTCGGGCTACGGCAACGTGGCGGCCGTGCCCGAGCCCGATGTTCAGCGGCTGCTCGGCGAGGTGATCGAAAAGCTCACCGCAGCAACGGGATCACCCGTCGTCGTGCACTGCTGCGCGAAGCGCCCTCCCGTCGAGCTGCTGCGCCGCGCCGGGGCCGGTGCGATCTCGCTGGACGCCTCCGGTCTCGGGGACGTCACCGGCAAGTTCGCCGACGAGCTCGGGGAGGCGTGGGAAGAGGGGACCGCCCTGTTCCTCGGGCTGACCCCCAGCCTCGAACCCGCAGGTCAGGTTGAGCTGCGCGGCATCGCCCAGCCCGCGTTCGACCTGGCGACCCGGCTCGGGTTCGGCAAGAAGACCCTCGCCGAACGAGCCGTGCCGACCCCCACCTGCGGCCTCGCCGGAGCAACCCCGGCCTGGTCGCGCCGAGCCCTGTCCCTGACCAAGGACCTGGCCAAACTCTTCGCAGACGAAGCCGAATCCTGATTCGAAGCAGCCATTTCGCAGTGATCGCTCCGATATGGTGTGGGGCTGGACGACCCGGCGGAGGGATGTGCCATGGCACGCTGGCTAATCGGGTTCGACCTCCTCGACGAGGACCCCGAGCGCCTTGAGGAACTGACTCGGATGCTGCTCACCGAGCTGCGGGAGCTCGGTGAGGTTCGGGTCGACAGGGTGGAAGGCAGCATCTCCGAGGGCGCCAAGTCCGGCGTCGCGCTTCAGATCGGGAGCCTCGCGATCAGCGGCGTGTTCTCAGCAGCGACCGCAGCGGCCTTCGCCAAGGTCATGGTGGCCCGTTTCGACCGCGCGAAGGCCCGCAAGGTGACCCTCGAAAAGGACGGCGAGAAGTTCGAGATCGACGGCATCTCGGCTGCCGATCAGCACGCGCTGGTCGCCAAGATCGCGGAGCACCTCGGCGAAACCCGGCGCGGAGAGGGCGCTGCGGAACAGCGGTGACCATGAGCGGCAAACGAAAAGCCCTGTTGTTCGCCACGTCCCGATACCTCGATCAGGGACTGCAGGAGTTGCGAGCCCCGGCTGGGGAGGCGGCGGAACTCAGGCAGGTGCTCGAAACCCAAGGTGACTACGAGGCTGCGATTTTCCTGGACGAGTCCAAGAGCGGTATTGAAGGGGCGATCGAGCGGGTCCTCCGGGCAGCGGGACCACGCGATGAGGTGCTGCTCTACTTCTCGTGCCACGGGATCAAGAACGACAGCGGCAGGTTGTTCTTCGCCGCCTGCAACACCGATCTCGACAGCGTCGAGGCGACCGCGGTCAGCTCGACGTTCCTGCACAGCCAGCTGGCCGGGTCGCAGGCAGCCGCCAAGATCGTGATGCTCGACTGCTGCTACAGCGGTGCCTTCTCGCTCGGGATGGTTTTCAAATCGGTCAACCGGGTCGATCACCTGCAGCTCAAAGGTCGCGGCACCTACGTGATCACGGCGACCAACGCGTTGGAGTACGCGTTCGAGAACCGTCAGCGCGTTGATGACCGGCCGGTGGAGTCGTTGTTCACCAAAGCCGTGCTCAACGGCATCCGCACCGGCGCGGCGGACGCGGATGGCGACGGGCTGATCACCGCGAAGGAGCTCTACAGCTACGTGCACGAAGAGCTCAAGGACAAGCAGACCCCGTGGCACGACGGGCGGTGGACCGGCGACCTGGTCGTTGCCCGGGTCGGTGGGCATACGCCCATCCGGCCGCCCGAGCAGGCGCAGCCGATCACGCTGGGCGCGCTTGCGGAGCACCCCGACCTCGTCGTGCGCGATCCGACGGCGGTGCAGCTCGAAGTGCCGGTCGGCGTGACCGGAGGACGGCCTCACCTGCTCAGCCTGGCCGAACCGGAGGGCCACCTGGCGGTGTTCGGTCCGCCGCAGTCCGGGAAGAGCCGCTTCCTGCGCACGTTGCTGCTCAGCCTGGCAGCGGACGCGGAACGGGATGAGGTCGAGATCGTCGTCATCGACTCGGAGAGCCGGTTCGGCGCCTTCGAGCGGTTGCCGAACGTCTCCGCAGTGGTCGGACCGGAGGAGTCCGAGCGGATCAAGTCACTGCTCGACGACCTCGATCGGCGCGTCGTGGTGCGGCGAACGAGGTTTCGGGCTCACCCGTTCGAGTCGCTGGCCGATTTTCGCGTTGCCAGGCGGAACCGGGACCTGCCGTGGGGCGAACCCACGCCTGACGTCTTCCTGGTGATCGATCGTTGGGAGGCGTTCGCCGACGAGAACCCCGAGCTCGTCCAGCAGGTCGAGCGGATCGCCGACCGCGGGACCAGCTTCGGGCTGCACGTGGTCGTGGCCGCCCGTGCTCGGTCGCGGATCTCCGAAGGCCTGGCGCACCACCTGAACGACGGCGTTGAGCTGACCGGCCGGGCGGACCCGCACCGCCCGTTGGAGGTGACCGCGGGTGCCGAGTCCTTCGCGGTCGCTGCGCCGAAGCTGACGGGCGACGCGGCCGTGAACGAGCCGATGCCGACCGTGATCGACGAGGTGGTGCGGCGCAAGCGCAGCCGCCAGGGGCGGGCGATCGAGCTCGAACATCTGGTCGGCGTGGACGTGGTGGAAAACGCCTCGGCGCGCTCGTTGCTCGCCGCCGATGACCTTCGCATCCCGTTGGGTCTCGATGAGTACCACCGCCTGGTCCACCTCGATCTGCGAACGCCGGAGGAAGGCGGATCGGGCCCTCACGGGTTGATCGTCGGCGCGCCGGGCGCCGGTTCGACGCAGACGTTGTCGACGATGCTGTTTCTGCTGATGCTCACGCATTCGCCAGCGGACCTCCAGGTCGTGCTGCTCAACGGAACGCTCGGCGAGCTCGACGCGATGCCGCACGTCGTGGCGCGCACCTCGCCGTTCGTCGACCACCGCACGCGAGAGATCGGCCCCAGCGAGCTCCGCGTCCTCCGGAACGAGGTCGCGCGCCGCCGTCGAGACGCGGGCACGACGGCGCCGCGTTTGATCGTGGCGTTCCAGCGGTTCAACGAGGTCCTGCTGGCCGAGCCCGAGCTGGTCGAGCCGTTGCGCGAGATCATGGAACTCGGTGCTGGGGTGGGCGTTCACGTCCTGCTGCTCGCGCACACCATCGCTCGCACCCGCTTCCCCGAGCTCGAAGAGCTGATCGGCTTCCGGTCGGTGCTGCGAACGCTCGACGAGGACGATTCCCAGGTGCTGCTGGGATCGAGAGCTGCGGCGGACCTGAACCGGGAACCCGGCCAGCAGTACCTGCGGACGCCAGACAGGCCTGTGGTCAAGTTGCGAGCCTGGAGCGGGGGCTCGGTGCCGTGGGCCGACGTGGTGGCGCGCATCAACCAGGAGTTCCCCGATCGCCCCGGTGCGCTCAACGACCCGTTGACAACGCCCATCACCCTCGGCGAACTGCTGGGTGATGTCGTCGAGGACGAGAGAGGGCTCTCGGCGCCCGACTTCGCGGGCGGTGCGGGCACACCGATCGGGATGGTCGAGGTGCCGGGGGAGGGACGAGTGGAGCCCTTGCTGCTCGGCGGGAACATCGCGGTGAGCGGTGGCCCGTACACGGGCAAGTCCGCGCTCGTCCGCGCGGTCGTCCTGTCCCGGGTCCTCACCCGCACACCGGAAGAGCTGCGTTGCTACTTCCTCGGTAGCGGCGGGTACAACTGCGCTGGTGTCCTGTCGGACCTCCCCCACGTGGCGGCCTCAGCCAGGGTCGGCCAGGACGAGATGATCGGTGTGATCCTGCGGCGGCTCCGCGCGATGAGCGGGAGCGATGCCGATCCGGCCGCACTGCTCGTGGTCGAGCAGTGGAGGACCTTCGCCAGAACCCACCCCCAGCTGGCCCCCGAGGTGGTGGAACTCGCTCGCGCCGACAACGGCGTTCAGGTGGTCATCAGCAGCGAGCACATCGAGGACTCCGATCATGAGTTGCTCGAAGCGTTCCCCGTCCGGGTTGAACTCGGTTCCGAGATCCAGGGGATGGGCACGATCGGCGCACGGGGTTTTCGCGGTGCGTTGCCTTGGCTGGAGACCGATCTGGATGTCGCTTCCGGCTTCGAGCACACACGAGCGCTGGCCCGTCGCATCGCCACGGCCTGGCCGCACCCAGCGCCGCCGAGGCTCACGTTGCCGCCGGCCGAGATCTCCTACGAGGAGGCGGCAGCGGCCGGGCGGCCCGGCATCACGCTGGGCCGACTCGTCGGGTTCGAATCGTGGGCCGAATTCGACCGCGGGGAGACTCCGCACCTGATCTGCTTGGGAAGTCGGTCGGCTGGCAAGACCAACCTGGTGCGGGTCGTGCTCGCCGAGCTCGACCGGCTCTACGAAGCCGATGATGTCGAGATCTGCGTGCTCGACCCCAAACGCGGACTGCTCGACGAGATGGGGACCCGGCGAGCTGGCTACGCGGCCTTCGCCGAGGATTTCGAGCGGGTGATCAGCGAGGTGGTGACCCGCATCGACATGCTCCTCGACCGGGCTCATCGCAACGTGACGCGGAAGTTGAAGGACCAGTTCGTGATCATCGAGGACTACGAACTGATCGAGTCGTCGAGTCGAATGACCGATCCACTGCGGAAGAACGCGGCCGCGCTCGCGCGCGGTGGCTCGGTCGGCGTGCACCTGATCGTCACCCGCAACTCGGTCAACGTCGGTGACGCGCTGGACACGGGTCTGCTCGGGGAGCTGCGTCGATGCGGGAGCACCTTGCTGGTGCTCAGCGGCGACGAGCGGGACGGGGAATTGCTCCCAGGCATCCGCACTGGGCGCCGAGCAGCCGGCCGAGGGTTGTTCGCGCGCGGTTCGTTCGTCGAACCTGTTCAAATCGCACGCTTCTCGGACCGCTGAGCACGAAGTCCATTGTGGAATGGGATGGATCGCGTCCGTTTGGACCGGTTGGTGTGGTCTCGTTGTCCGAATGTTTTGCGAAAATGGCCGTGGTCTGACCTTTGCGCTGGTAGGAAGGGCCCGTGGGCAGTCATTGCGTCGGTGAGCTTGACCGCGTCGCTTGGATCGAGCGCAGCACGATCCGGGACGCGGCGTGCCTGACCCTGGTCCGGAACAGTGACCTCGGTCGGGTGGCCGAGTCGTTCGGGGCCGTCACGTCGCACGGGCGGTCGTTGGACATCGACGAGTTCTGCGAGGAGGCGTACGCCTACCAGGAGAAGCACCCGATGATCGGGCTGCGCTCCGTCGGGGACTGGACGCTCGTCGTCGAGGACAGCGGTGGCCAGGGCGTTCGCCCCGAAGTGCTGCGCCGGGCGGCGCGTCCTGAAGCCGTCTCCTGCTACTGGGACGAGGACGTGCGCACGCGGTTCGTGCACGCCGTCGACGGCGTGATCCAGACGTCCTTCGAAGCCGTGCTCCCCGAGTACCGCGAAGGCGCCTGCCCGGACGCCCTGGAGGAGCACCGCGAACAACTCCCCTGGTCGCAGGGGGCTCCGGTGCCGCTGATGCTGGCCTTGGCCGGGCGTGTCACGGGGGAGGCCCCCACCGAGGGATGGCTCGGCGGGGAGTTCCGCACCTACCCGGTCGCGCCGTGGCCCGACGACCTCGTCTCGATGCCGCTGGGCGATCTCGACGGCTACCCCGCGGAGATGCTGACCGCGCTGCGGGCCGCCGGTGAGCACGACCAGAGGCGGGTGCTGCGATCCCTCGCCCGCTACGTCGCCACCACCGCCGACTGCATGGACCTGCCCGTCGTGCAGCGCATCCTCGCCGGTGTCCGCCCGGAGTGCGCCGAAGTCGACCAGACCCTGCGCGAACTGGTGTGGAGCGGGATCTGGGAGCGACCCGCGCTGGTCAGCCGCAACCGGCTGCACGCGATGCAGGTGCTGCGGCAGGTCATGCACGAGGACTCCCGCAGCGCCCTGTCCGGTGTCCTCACCGGCGTCACCGGTGTGCGCGGTGCCGAACCGGCGGCGATCACCGCCATCGTCCGCGACGAGCTGCCGGGCTGAAATTCCTCGTCCCGCCACGGCGGGCTCCGGCGGACGGCACAATACATCCCATGTTCAGGTTCCTGCGCCGCCGCGACGCCGAAGTGCCCGCTGAACCGGTCGACGTCCCCGCCGAGGCTGCGGAGCGCGCGACGACGTTCTGGCAGTGGTGGGACGACAACCTCCCCGAGATCGCTTCGGCGCTCGGCGACAGCGAGCCGCAGCGCATCGAGAACCTCGTCGCCGAGGCCGTCGCCGGCGTCCACCCGGACCTGACCTTCAGCATCGAGCACGGAGAGGACGCCGCGTACGCGCTGGTCATCAGCAGCCAGGCCGACCCGGAGCTGCGGCCCTACACCGATGCGTGGATGGCCGCCGCGCCTGCCGCGGACACGCTGTGGGAGTACCACGACTCGGTCCCCGCGGTGCCCGACCCCACGGAGGTCACGGTGAACCTGCGCGGCGAGAAGTACCCGCTCGACCAGGTCCGGATCGCGGCGCAGGTCGACGAGGGCGAAGGGCTGGTCGACGTCGCCGTGTACCACCCGGGTTTCCACGCGCTCGACGACAACGCGCGCCGGGCCCTGACCTTCCTGCCGCTGGACGCCACCCTCGGGGAACGGCTCGCCGCCGACCGGTTGGGGCGCGTCGAAACCGCCGAGGCAGAACCCGAAGGCACCATCGGACTGCTCGAACTGCGCGAGCTCGTGCGCGAGTTGGACCGCAACGCGCAGTGAGCCGCTGCGTGCCGGTGTCGGGGTCGCTCGTTAGTCTCGGGGCGTGACCAGCAAGGACGTTCACGAGCTCAATCCCAGCGAGGACGCCGAGGGCGTGCCCGCCGACCCCGCCGCCGCGAGCGCGGCCGAAGGCGTCGAGGACGTGCCGCCCGACGTGCGCGAACAGTACGCGGAGCTCGCCGAGGAGGTGCGCGGCCACCAGTTCCGCTACTACGTGCTGGATTCGCCCACGATCTCCGACGGCGAGTTCGACGAGCTGTTCACCCGGCTCCAGCGGATGGAGTCCGAGCACCCCGCGCTGCAGGCTCCCGACTCGCCCACGCAGGTGGTCGGAGGCACCTTCTCGACCGCGTTCACCCCGGTCGCGCACCTGGAGCGCATGCTCAGCCTCGACAACGCCTTCGACTCCGAGGAGCTGGCGGCGTGGGTCGAGCGCGTGGAGCGCGAGGTCGGCAGCGGCGCCCACTACCTCTGCGAGCTCAAGATCGACGGCCTCGCGGTCAACCTGCTCTACCGCGACGGCCACCTGGAGCGGGCGCTGACCCGCGGTGACGGCCGCACCGGCGAGGACGTCACGCTCAACGTGCGCACCATGGGTGACGTGCCCGAGCAGCTCACCGGGACCGACGAGTACCCGGTTCCGGCGCTGGTGGAGGTGCGCGGCGAGATCTTCTTCCGCGTCGACGAGTTCGCCGAGCTCAACGCCAAGCTGGTCGACGCGGGCAAGGAGCCCTTCGCCAACCCGCGCAACGCCGCCGCCGGATCGCTGCGCCAGAAGGACCCGCGGGTGAGCCGTTCCCGGCCGCTGCGGCTGATCTGCCACGGCCTGGGCAGGCGCGAGGGCTTCGAACCGGAGCGTCAGTCGGAGTCCTACGCGGCGCTCAAGGCGTGGGGGCTGCCGGTGTCCCGCCACACGGTGGTTCTCTCCACTGTGGACGAGTTGCTGGGGCACATCCAGCACTGGGGCAAGAACCGCGACTCCGCCGAGCACGAGATCGACGGCATCGTCATCAAGGTCGACGAGGTCCCCCTGCAGCGCAGGCTCGGCGCCACCTCGCGCGCGCCGCGCTGGGCGATCGCCTACAAGTACCCGCCGGAGCAGGCCACCACTCGGTTGCTCGACATCCAGGTCAACGTCGGCCGGACCGGGCGGGTCACGCCGTTCGCGGTGATGGAGCCGGTCAAGGTCGCCGGGTCGACGGTGTCGATGGCCACCCTGCACAACGCCGACGAGGTGCGGCGCAAGGGCGTGTTCATCGGCGACCGCGTGGTGATCCGCAAGGCCGGTGACGTCATCCCCGAGGTCCTCGGGCCGGTCGCCGACGTGCGCACCGGTGATGAGCGCGAGTTCGTGATGCCGGAGGCGTGCCCGGAGTGCGGGGCGCGGCTGGCGCAGCAGAAGGAGGGCGACGTCGACCTGCGCTGCCCGAACGCGCAGGGCTGCCCGGGTCAGCAGCGGGAGCGGCTGTTCTACCTCGCCAGCCGCAAGGTCCTCGACATCGACGCGCTGGGTTACGAGGGCGCCTCCGCGCTGCTCAACGCGGGCGTGCTCGGCGACGAGGGCGACCTGTTCGACCTCGACGAGGCGAAGCTGCTCAAAACGCCGCTGTACACCACGAAGGAGGGCAACCTCTCGGCCAACGGCGCCAAGCTGCTGGCGAACCTGGAGGAGGCCAAGCAGAAACCGCTGTGGCGGGTCCTGGTCGGGCTGTCGATCCGGCACGTCGGGCCGACCGCGGGGCAGGCGCTGGCGCGGGAGTTCGTGACGCTGGAGCGGATCGAGCAGGCCTCCGAGGAGGAGCTGGCCAACACCGACGGCGTCGGGCCGACGATCGCCACGGCCGTGCGCGAGTGGTTCGCCGTGGAGTGGCACCGCGAGATCGTGCGCAAGTGGCGCGAGGCCGGTGTGCGGATGGCCGACGAGCGCGACGAGTCGATCCCCCGGACGCTGGAAGGCATGTCGATCGTGGTCACCGGGACGTTGCAGCAGTACTCCCGGGACGAGGCCAAGGAATCGATCATGGCCCGCGGTGGCCGGGCGGCCGGTTCGGTGTCGAAGAAGACCGCGTTCGTCGTGGTCGGGGACTCCCCGGGTTCGAAGTACGACAAGGCCATGCAGCTGAAGGTGCCGGTGCTCGACGAGGACGGTTTCACCGTGCTGCTCCAGGAAGGCCCGGAGGCCGCTGCCGAGCGGGCGTTGCCGCCCGAGGAGTGAGGGAGCCGTCGGTGCGGGGTGGCAGGATCGCCCGCATGGCAACGATTCGAGCCGCCCTGCCGGCGGAGTACGAGGTCGTGGGGGAGATCGCGGCCAAGGCCTACGCCGATGCGGGCAACCTCCCGGCCGACGGTTCTTACGTCTCGGTGCTGCGGGACGCGGCGGACCGGGCGGTCAACGCCGAACTGCTGGTGGCGCTCGACGAGGATCGTCCCGTCGGCACCGTGACCGTGGTGCGTCCCGGGGACTCCTATTCGGAGATCGCGCGGCCCGGGGAGGTCGAGTTCCGGATGCTCGCGGTCTCGCCGGACGTCGCTGGGCGGGGTGTGGGCCGGGAGCTCGTCGAGGCCGTGCTGGAGCGGGCCCGCTCGGAGGGTGCCGGGCGGGTGGTGCTGTGCGTGTCGGAGACGGCGCTGCGGCCCCGGGAACTGTACGAGCGGATGGGGTTCCGGCGGTTGCCCGAGCGGGACTGGAGCCCCACCGGTGACATCCGGTTGCTCGGGTACTTCCTGGAGCTGTGAGGGGCACGTTCCTTCAGCCGTCGAACTTCGCGCGAAATTCGACCCCCCAAGTTCGGCCTCGAATCTCGCGCGAAATTCGAGGCCGTCACCCGTAGGTATGACGGAGGGGTGGGCTTGACGTAGCCTTCGGCTCCTCTGACCTGGGAGTTTTGAATTTCGCGCGGAGTTCGACGGGGATCTTCAGCCGTCCAGGACGACCGAGACGATGCCCGCGAGGTGGGCGAGGCGGGCGAGTTCCGCTGCGCGGAACATCGGGCCGCCGGGTCGCCCGGCCAGCAGGACGCGGTCGGGCTTGCCGATGGGGGTGGCGGCCAGCTCGGTGCCCAGCTCCTGCCAGGTCTCCGGCACCCACGTCTCGTCGCCGTCGAGGATCGTGGCGCGCGGCAGCGGCAGCCACGGCAGCTCCAGGTAGCCCTCCTGCGGCGCGGAGGTGCTGGCGGCCAGTTGCTCGGCGCCGCCGGAGCGGTGCCCGAACACGATCGCCCAACCCGATCGGATGATCTTCGGGACGCCTTCGGCGAAGATCTGCAGTCCGCGTGCCGGCTCGGCCGCGATCTCCTCGACCAGCTCCAGCTCGCGGTGGGTGTCCAGCACGCCCGCGTAGGGGCGGACGGCGTCGACCTCGACGCCGTCGATGGACTCGGCGGCGGTGATCAGCACGTCCGGCGGGCGCCCGGAGGGCAGCTCCACCACGAGGTCGTCGATGGCCACGCCGCCGATGCGTTCGACGACGTCGACGCTGAGGATGTCGGCACCGATCTCGCCGAGCGCGCTCGCCACCGACCCGAGGTTGCCGGGTCGATCCGGTATCTGCACCCGGATGAGGAAGGACACCGGACTCAACGCCTCCAGTTTCATGCACGACACCTCGCCGGCCGCGCGTTTTCCTCCGCCTGCTCGTCCGCTTGCGCGGCCGCTCGTGCGAGGAACACCGCGGGGAAATTGTGTCAGACGCGGCGTAGTCATCTTGCTACAGCCGTCCACGGAGTAGAACGACCAGGCCATTCGCGAAAGTTCCCGGGCGCGCCTCGCCAGGCACGACCCCTGCCAGGTCTGGCAGCGTGGTCGCCATAGACTGGGATGCACTCGTAAACCGGACATGACCAGGGAGCCTTCGCAGTGTCCAAGATCTCCCGCGACGAGGTCGCACACCTCGCCGGCCTGGCGCGGCTGGCCGTCACCGAGGCCGAGCTCGACACCTTCGCAGGCCAGCTCGACCAGATCCTCGATGCGGTGGCGAAGGTGGGGCAGGTCGCTGCGGACGACATCCCACCCACGTCGCACGCCGTGCCGGTGACCAACGTTTTCCGCGAGGACGAGGTCCGCCCGGGCCTGACGCGCGAGCAGGCGCTCGCAGCGGCGCCCGCGGCTGAAGAGGACCGCTTCCGCGTTCCGCGCATTCTGACTGAGGAGGCCTGATGAGCCTGACCGGGCTGACCGCGTCCGAGCTGGCCGCCAAGCTGGCGGCAGGGGAGGTCACGTCGGTCGAGGTGACCCAGGCGCACCTGGACCGCATCGCCGCCGTGGACCCGCTGGTGCACGCGTTCCTGCACGTCGACGCCGAGGGCGCGCTCGCCGCGGCCCGCAAGGCCGACGAGGACCGGGCCGCCGGCAAGGCAGCCTCGCCGCTGGCCGGCGTGCCGCTGGCGCTCAAGGACGTGCTGACCACCACCGACATGCCCACCACCGTCGGGTCGAAGATGCTCGAAGGGTGGATGGCGCCCTACGACGCGACGGTGACGCGCAAGCTGCGCGAGGCCGGTGTGGTCGTGCTGGGCAAGACCAACATGGACGAGTTCGCGATGGGCTCCTCCACCGAGAACTCCGCCTACGGCCCGACCCGCAACCCGTGGGACACCGACCGCATCCCGGGCGGCTCCGGCGGTGGCTCCTCGGCAGCGCTGGCCGCGTTCGAGGCGCCGCTGGCCATCGGCACCGACACCGGCGGTTCCATCCGCCAGCCGGGCGCTGTGACCGGCACCGTCGGCGTGAAGCCCACCTACGGCGGCGTGTCCCGCTACGGCCTGGTGGCGTTCTCCTCGTCGCTGGACCAGCCGGGCCCGTGCGCGCGGACCGTGCTGGACGCGGCCCTGCTGCACGAGGTCATCGCCGGGCACGACCCGATGGACTCCACCTCGATCGACCAGCCGGTTCCGCAGGTCGTCGAGGCCGCCAAGCAGGGTGCCAACGGTGACCTGACCGGTGTGAAGGTCGGCGTGGTCCGCGAGTTCTCCGGTGACGGCTACCAGCCGGGCGTGCAGCGCGCCTTCGACGCCGCGGTCGCGCAGCTGTCGAAGCTGGGCGCCGAGGTCGTCGAGATCTCGTGCCCGCACTTCGACTACGCGCTGGGCGCCTACTACCTGATCGCGCCGAGCGAGTGCTCGTCGAACCTGGCCCGCTTCGACTCGATGCGCTACGGCCTGCGCGTCGGCGACGACGGCGAGAACAGCGCCGAGCAGGTCATGTCGATGACCCGCGAGGCCGGTTTCGGCCCCGAGGTCAAGCGGCGCATCATGCTCGGCACCTACGCGCTGTCCTCGGGCTACTACGACGCTTACTACGGCCAGGCGCAGAAGGTGCGGACGCTGATCACCCGCGACTTCACCGCCGCGTTCGAGCAGGTCGACGTGCTGGTCTCGCCGACCACCCCGACCACGGCGTTCAAGATCGGTGAGCGGGTCGACGACCCGATGGCGATGTACCTCGCCGACCTGTGCACGATCCCGTCCAACCTGGCGGGCAACGCCGCCATGAGCCTCCCGTGCGGACTGTCCGATGAGGACGGTCTCCCGGTGGGTCTGCAGATCATGGCTCCGGCCATGGCCGACGACCGGCTCTACCGGGTCGGCGCGGCCTACGAGGCCGCCCGGGACGCCGAGCAGGGCGGTCCGCTGATTAACCGTGCCCCGAAGCTGGAGGCGGCCGTATGAGCCGCTCCCACGCCACCGATGCAGGAGGTCGCAAAGTGAACCCGAAGTTGAAGGCAGCGTTCCAGCTCGCTTCCGTGCTCTCGGCGGCCTTCGGGCTGAAGGCGAGCTACAAGGCCGCCCGCGAGAAGAACGACAAGCTCGAACTGGCCGACGTCATCATCACCACGCTCGGCCTGATCACCGGTACCGCGCTGGCGGTGCGCGCGCTGCGCAAGGGGAGTGACGAGGAGTGACCGCGGTCGCCGAGATCATGGACTACGACGAGGTGCTGGCCCGGTTCGACCCGGTGCTGGGCCTGGAAGTCCACGTCGAGCTCTCCACCAAGACCAAGATGTTCTGCGGCTGCGCCAACGCGTTCGGCGCCGAGCCCAACACCCAGGTCTGCCCGGTGTGCCTGGGCCTGCCGGGGGCGCTGCCCGCGGTCAACGGCAAGGCCGTCGAGGCCGCGATCCGGATCGGCCTGGCGCTCAACTGCCAGGTCGCGGAGTGGTGCCGGTTCGCCCGGAAGAACTACTTCTACCCGGACATGCCGAAGAACTTCCAGACCTCGCAGTACGACGAGCCGATCGTCTTCGACGGTCACCTCGACGTGGTGCTCGACGACGGCGAGACGTTCCGCGTCGACATCGAGCGGGCGCACATGGAGGAGGACACCGGCAAGTCGCTGCACATGGGCGGTGCCACCGGTCGCATCCACGGCGCCGACTACTCGCTGCTGGACTACAACCGGGCCGGCGTGCCGCTGATCGAGATCGTCACCAAGCCGATCACCGGTGCCGGTGAGCGCGCCCCCGAGGTCGCCCGCGCCTACGTGACCGCGCTGCGGGATCTGCTGCGCGCGCTGAACGTCTCCGACGTGCGGATGGACCAGGGTTCGCTGCGCTGCGACGCGAACGTGTCGCTGATGCCCAAGGGCGCCGACGAGTTCGGCACGCGCACCGAGACCAAGAACGTCAACTCGCTGCGGAGCGTCGAGCGCGCGGTGCGCTTCGAGATGCAGCGGCACGCGGCGGTGCTGACCTCCGGCGGGTCGATCCGGCAGGAGACCCGGCACTTCGACGAGTCCACCGGGTCCACCTCGGCGGGCCGGCCGAAGGAGACGCAGGAGGACTACCGGTACTTCCCGGAGCCCGACCTGGTGCCGATCGCGCCGTCGCGCGAGTGGGTCGAGGAGCTGTCCAAGACCCTGCCGGAGCTCCCGTGGGAGCGCCGTCGGCGCGCCAAGGAGGAGTGGGGTCTGTCCGACGAGGAGCTCCGCGACCTCGTCAACGCCGGTGCCCTGGAGCTCATCGCCGAGACGGTCGAGGCCGGTGCGGCTCCGGGCGACGCCCGCTCCTGGTGGGTCGCCTACCTGTCGCAGCAGGCCAACGCGCGCGGCGTCGAGCTGGCCGACCTGGACATCACGCCGAAGCAGGTCGCGCGGGTCGCGGCGCTGGTCGGCGAGGGCAAGCTGACCAACAAGCTGGCCCGCCAGGTCGTCGACGGCGTGCTCGACGGCGAGGGCGAGCCGGACGAGGTCGTCGCGGCTCGCGGCCTGGAGGTCGTCTCCGACGACTCCGAGCTGCAGAAGGCGGTCGACGAAGCGCTGGCGGCGCAGCCGGACATCGCGGAGAAGATCCGCGGCGGCAAGGTCCAGGCTGCCGGAGCCGTGGTCGGTTCGGTCATGAAGGCCACCAAGGGCCAGGCCGACGCCAAGCGGGTCCGCGAACTCGTCCTCAAGGCCTGCGGCCAGTAATCACGCACACCGAGAACGCCCCCGACCCGCGCGGTCGGGGGCGTTCTTCGTTGCTCGGGCGGTGTCAGCGGATGGAGGCGATGTAGCCGTCCGGGCGGATGAGGACCGCGGTTCCCGGGGTGACGTCGTAGGTCTCGTAGGCGTCGACGTCGGTGAGGGAACCTTCCTCGCATCCCCGGGTGATGCGAAGGGGGCGGATGTGCGCTTCGGTGGCGGGAACGTCCGCGTCGAAGGCCAGCAGCGTCCAACGGGTGTCCCGGAGCAGGTCGAAGAGGTTCACCTCGTCGCCTTCGGGGGTGCGCACGAGGGAACCCGGCGCTCGGTCTCCCGCCCGGACGCGGCCGGGATGGGCGCGGTGGTCGGTGGTGAGGGGACCGTTGCGGTAGCCGACGCCGAGCTGGGTGGTCTCCGGGCCGCGGCGCAGCGCGTCGGGGCTTCCCCGGAGGGTCTTGCCGAGCAGGTCGGTGCTGATGCCGAGCACGCCAGCCGCGACGGGGCGGCGCTCGGCGTCGTAGCTGTCGAGCAGTTCGGGTGAGCCGTCGGCGAGCTTCCAGCCGAGGTTGTAGGCGTCCTGCACGCTCGTGTTCAGCCCTTGGCCGCCGGTCGGCGGGTGCACGTGCGCGGCGTCGCCGGCCAGGAACACCCGGCCTGAGCGGAAGGTCTCGGCCAGCCGGGAGTTCGGCCGCCACACCGTCGCCCACGTCAGCTCCCGGATCTTGACGTGCGGTGCGCCGAAGTCGTCCAGCAGGCCTTGCACGTAGTCGGCGTCGGCCCGGATGTCGTGGGTGGAGGGCGGCCTCGCCGCGCACTGCAGCACATCGGTTCCCGCGAGCGGGGTGAGGCTGACGCCGCATCCGGGGTCGGTGGCCGAGGCGAACCAGTGGGCGAGCTCGGGGTGGTCGAGGCCGGTGACGCGGGCGTCGAAGAGGACCAGCTTCGTGTCCTCGTCGGTGTCGCCGAGGAAGTCGACGCCGAGTTCGCGGCGGACCGTGCTGCGGCCACCGTCGGTGCCGACCACGTAGTCGGCGCGGATGTCTCCGCTGGTCAGCGTGGCCGTGACGCCGTCGTCGTCCTGGCGCAGCCGGAGCAGGGCCGTGCCGCGTTCGACCTTCACGCCGAGTGCGGCGAGGCGGTCGCGGAGGATCTCCTCGGTGCGCCACTGGGGAACCATCCACCCGTTGGGATGCGGCACCTGAGGGGTCGGTTCTGCCCGCTCCGCCATGCGGCGTTCGCCGGTGAGCTCACCACCGGAGTAGGTGCGGAACGCGGGCGGGAACATTCCTGCCGCCAGCACCTCGTCGAGGACGCCGAGGTCGTCGAAGACCTCCAGGGTGCGCGGTTGGAGCCCATCACCTCGGGAGCCGGGCAGCGGCTGCTCGCTCGCGTCGACGATCCGGCACGGAACGTCCCGCCTGGCCAGCTCGATGCCCAGCGTCAGTCCGGCGGGGCCTGCTCCGACGATCAGCACTCGGGTGTCCATCGCGCCTCCTTGAGTGAATTCAGATTCAGTGAATATTAATTCAGTGAACAGGTTGATAGGTTCCCCGTCAAGGGCGAGGGAGGAGCGACGATGCCGGGAACCACCCGCAAGGCGCAGGCGGCCGAGACCGAGGCCGCACTCAAGGCCGCCGCGGTGCGGGTCTTCGGCAGGCACGGGTACCTCAACACCAAGATCACCGACATCACCGCCGAAGCGGGCCGATCGGCGGGGTCCTTCTACAACCACTTCAAGAGCAAGGAAGAACTCCTCGAAGCGCTGCTCGCGGACCTGCTGGAGGCCGGTGATGCGGCAGTGCTCTCCGACGAGCGGCACTCATCGGACTTCGGCGAACGCGACGCCATCCGCTGGCACGTCGCCCGGTTCTGGGACTTCTTCCGCGCCAACCGGGTCGTGCTCATCGCGCTGCGTCAAGCGGCGCTGGTCGACCAGCGCTTCGCCGACCGCGTCGCCGAAATCCTTGAACCGGACGTGCACCACCTCGCGGGCCACCTGGTCCACACCGAACGGCCGGAAGCGACCGCGATCGCCATCACCGGGCTCTGCCAGCAGTTCGCCTACGCCAAGCTCGTCGAGGAGCAGCCGATGCTCGCCGCCCTCACCGACGAGGACGTGATCGACATGCTCACCGGTCTGATCGACCGCGGCATCAACGGCTGAGAGCCCGTCCGGCGCGGCGCGCCCGGAGCAGGAGGGCCGCCTCAGAACCCGCTACCCGCACCGCCGAGCAAGCAGTTCCTGGTGCAGCCCTCAGTCCTTGCCCGCCGTGCCGCCGGTCGGCGGCTCCAGGCGCAGGACCCGGTCGTCGCTGGGGACGGGGCGCCCGCCGTCGCGGTTGGTGGTGCCCAGCCACACCATGCCGTCCGGAGCCAGCGCGGCCGTGGCGAAGCGGCCGTAGCGGTTCTCCAGGACCTTGGCGGGCTGCCCGGTGAAGCTGCCGTCCGGCGCCGGGTGCAACGTGTAGAGCGCCGAGGCGTCGCGCAGCGCCACGATCACGGTGGACGGGTCCGCCGCGCACCCCGACACCCCGGGCCGGTCCGACCAGGTCCAGGCCGGATTGCCCAGCGGCTCACCGAACTTCACCTGGTGGAGGGAGTCCTTGCCGCCGTTGCGGTCGGTCACCCAGAACATGCTCAGCGCGGCCGTGCCGCAGATGCCGGTCGGCTCGTTCAGCCCGGAGGTCACCACCGGCGAATCGCGCTGCGGGTTCCCCTCGGCGGGCTTGCCGAAACCGTCGACGCGCAGCAGCTTCCCGGACAGCGTCGACGGGTTGGTGGCGCTGGCCGGGTCGCCGGCGTTGCCGGTGGCCACCAGCAACGCGCCCTTGCCGTCGTCGAGCAGCGCACCCGAGTTGCCGGTGGCGCCCTTGGGAATCCCCGTCAGCACCGGCTTCGGGCTGTCGCCGCTGGCGACCCGCACGACCCGGTTGTCGGATCCGGTGGTGACGTAGGCGTAGAAGAGCTCGTCCTCGTGGTACGTGGGCGACAGGGCCAGGCCCGTGAGTCCGCCGCCGTTGCTCGCGTCGACGGAGATCTGCGCCAGCTCAACGGGTTTCGCGCCCTTCTTCACGCGCAGCACGCGACCCGTGGAGCGCTCGCCGACCAGCGCGCTCTGCCCGTCCGGCAGCACCGCGATCGCCCCGACCGGGTCCAGGCACGTGGTGATCACCGCCGGGTCCGGGTCCTCGCAGCCGACCGGCTGCGCGGGCGGCTGCGGTTTCGCCTCGCCCGGTGCCTCCGAGGGCGGTGCTTCGCTCTCGAACGAGGGTTGCGGACCGGCCTGCGGCGCCAGCGAGGGCTGCTCGGCGAACGGCCGGTTGTGCTCGTCGGGGAACTCGGCGCATCCGCTCAGCACGATTCCGAGCACCGCGAAGGCGCCCACCAGCGCACGAGTCCGACCCATCACGCCTCCGACCCTATCCGCCGCCGGGTGAACGCGTGGTGAGCCACCGCGATCAGCCGTTCCCCCGGGGCGGGTCAGAACGGGGGGTGCAGGGCGCGGCGGCGGGGTCGCCGGCGTTCCGGGAGCGAGAGGCGGATCCGGCGGACCGGCGGCGGTGGCGGGTCGATGCCGAGTCGGGCGCATTCGACGGCCTCGACCCGGCGCAGCAGCAGCGCCAACTCCTCCCGCACGGTGTCCGGATCCTCCAGCGGGATGAAGTGGGACGCGTCGAGCAGCCGCACCCTGGCCTGCGGGAGGGAACCGACCTGCCGGGCCGTGGTCAGCGGTTCGCCGAGGGGATCGAGGCGCCCGGCCAGCAGTGTGACCGGGCAGCTGATGCGCGGCAGGTCGTCGCGGACCGACGCGCTCCAGGCCAGCGCCAGTTCGACGTGCCTGCGCCAGTCGTGCTGCACCAGGTTGCGCAACGTGGCCGTGATGCCGGCGTGGTCGCCGTCGTCGGGCAGCAGACCGGCTCGGCGCAGCAGGCGAACGGGCCAGTCCCCGACCGGCAGCTGGGCGGTGATGGATTCCAGCAGGTCACCGGTCAGGCGCAGCGAAGCAGAGCCGCCCGCGGCCAGGAGCCTGCGCATCGCGTCGGGCACGCCGACGTTGGACAGCAGCATCTCCGCGCCCGCCGTGGGCGGCCCCGCCAGCAGCAG
Source organism: Saccharopolyspora terrae (assembly GCF_004348435.1). Lineage (NCBI taxonomy): Bacteria > Bacillati > Actinomycetota > Actinomycetes > Pseudonocardiales > Pseudonocardiaceae > Saccharopolyspora > Saccharopolyspora terrae. Next base: position 46,703 of record NZ_SMKS01000035.1, read on the forward strand.
GAGCCCGCGTACCCGGTCGGGGTGGCGGGCGGCGAGCTCCACGGCCAGAGAAGTGCCACCCGACCAGGCGAGGACGACGCAGTCGGGCGCGTCGGCGTCGTCGAGGACCGCGAGGGCGTCGGCCACGTGCTCACCGGTGGTGCCGGAGGAAATGCGCTCCGGTGACCAATTCAGCACCTGGGCCGCGCAATCGAGAGGAAGCAATTCCGCCGCCGAAACGAGTTCGGGGAGCATAAGCACCGCTCTCGGTGCGAACGAAGGCGACGACCAGCACTCGCCGATGTCCAGGAAATGCGCACCACCTGCGGAGACATCGGATTTGTGCGACCTCGGCGCGCGGAATTCTGGGTCCTCCATCAGGACATTTTCCACCCGGAACGAGTCCTGTGGTATCGAACCTGTCACGTGTGGGGAAGGTTTTATCGCAAAGGGTCGCACTTTCAGGTGAAGATGCCCTAGCCTCCTGCGGCGTGAGCATCCAAGACGATCGCCCCGGCGGTGCGGGCGGCTCCCCCGACGATCGCAGCTACGGCGCGCACGCCCAGCGGCCCCGCGGCGCGAAGGGTTCGGCCAAGAGCACGCAGAGCCTCGGCGCACGCCAGCACAACTACTACGACGAGGACGACGGCTACAGCGACGGTGAAGCGACCTCGCTGGTGAGCGGCGTCGGCGAGGACTCCGGCTACGCCGAGGAACTCGGCAAGAAGCGCAAGCCCTTCGCCTGGAACGCGGGAACCGACCTCGGCCTGCTGATCCTGCGTCTGGCGCTGGGAGGGGTCTTCCTCCTGCACGGTGCGCAGAAGCTGTTCGGCGCGTTCGGCGGCCCGGGCCCGGAGGGCTTCGCGGAGGTGCTCTCCGGCATGGGCTTCCAGCAGAGCGCCGCGCTCTCGCTGGTCACCGGCGGTACCGAGCTCGGTGCGGGTGCGCTGCTGGTCCTGGGCCTGTTCACGCCGGCCGCCGCGGCCGGTGTGGTGGGCCTGATGGCCAGCGCGGTGTTCGTCAAGCTGGGCGCCGGTTTCTTCAACGCCGACGGCGGGTTCGAGATGGATGCCATCCTCGGTGCCCTCGGTCTCGGCGTGATGTTCACCGGTCCCGGCCGGGTGGCCTTGGACTACGGGCGAGTGTGGTTCCGCCGTCCGTTGGGATTCGGCTTCTTCGGCCTGATCGTCGCGGCTGGCGCGGCTGCGGCGATCCTGATCCTCTTCCACCGCCCCTGAGACGTGCACCGACGAAATCGGGCCCCGCTCCACCCCAGGAGCGGGGCCCGATTTTTTGGTGTTCGGGGAGGTGGGCGTTCTGCTGAGCGGTGCGGGTGGCGGAACTTGACCGGCTCTCTGGACTGCGGGTGCCACTCCTGATGTATGTCCAATACACGGCGGAGTGGCCGTCCTCGCCAGAGAGCCGCTCAGAACCCGCGGCGGTGCCGGTTGCTCAGGTGGGGCAACGAGAAAGCGGCTTCGCCGCTTGCCCCGCAGAACATCAGCCTCACTTGTTCACGTCGCGCACTGCTCCGTAGGAGGCGGACGTCGCGAGCTTGGCGTAGGCGCGGAGGGCTGTGGTGACCTTGCGCTCGCGGCCGATGGGCTGCCAGGGGTTCTCGCTGGCCTCCATCTTGGCGCGGCGCTCGGCGAGGACCTGCTCGTCGACCAGCAGCTCCAGCTTGCGCTCGTGGACGTCGATGAGGATCTGGTCGCCGTTCTCCACCAGACCGATGAGCCCACCGCCCGCGGCCTCCGGCGAGATGTGCCCGACCGACAGGCCCGACGAGCCACCGGAGAACCGGCCGTCGGTGATCAGCGCGCACTTCTTGCCCAGACCGGAGCCCTTCAGGAACGCGGTCGGGTGCAGCATCTCCTGCATGCCGGGGCCGCCTGCGGGGCCCTCGTAGCGGATCACCAGCACCTCACCGGGCTGGATCTCCTTGTTCAGGATCGCCGACACCGCCTGCTCCTGGCTCTCCAGCACCCGCGCCGGACCCTGGAAGTGCCAGAGCTCCTCCTCGACGCCGGCCGCCTTGATGACCGCGCCCTCCTCGGCGAGGTTGCCTTTGAGCACGGCCAGGCCGCCGTCGACGGTGTAGGCGTGCTCGACGTCGCGGATGCAGCCGTTGGCGGCGTCGGTGTCCAGCGACGACCAGCGGTTGTCGGTGGAGAACGCCTTGGTGGTGCGCACCCCGCCGGGCGCGGCGTGGAAGATCTCCAGCGCCTTCTCCGACGGCGATTCGCCGCGGACGTCCCACGTGGACAGCCACGCGGTCAGGCTCTCGCTGTGGACCGAGGCGACGTCGCGGTGCAGCAGACCGGCGCGGTCGAGCTCGCCCATGATCGCGCTGATGCCGCCGGCCCGGTGCACGTCCTCCATGTGGTAGTCGGAGTTCGGCGCGACCTTCGACAGGCACGGCACCTTGCGGCTGATCTCGGCGATGTCGTCGAGGGTGAAGTCGATCTCGCCCTCCTGCGCGGCGGCGAGGGTGTGCAGCACCGTGTTGGTGGATCCGCCCATCGCCATGTCCAGCGCCATCGCGTTCTCGAACGCCTGCTTGTTGGCGATCGAGCGGGGCAGGACGCTCTCGTCGTCGGACTGGTAGTAGCGCTTGGCGATGTTGACGACCGTGCGGCCGGCCTCCTGGAAGAGCTCGCGGCGCGCGGCGTGGGTGGCCAGCGTCGAACCGTTGCCCGGCAGCGCCAGTCCCAGCGCCTCGGTCAGGCAGTTCATCGAGTTCGCGGTGAACATGCCCGAGCACGAACCGCAGGTCGGGCACGCGGAGCGCTCCACCTCGGACAGGCCCTCGTCGTCGATCGCCGAGTTCGCCGAGGCCGAGATGGTGGTGATCAGGTCGGTCGGCGCGTGCGCGACGCCCTCGACCACGACGGCCTTGCCGGCCTCCATCGGGCCACCGGAGACGAACACCGCGGGGATGTTCAGCCGCATCGCGGCGTTGAGCATGCCCGGGGTGATCTTGTCGCAGTTGGAGATGCACACCAGCGCGTCGGCCTGGTGCGCGTTGACCATGTACTCCACCGAGTCGGCGATGATCTCCCGCGAGGGCAGCGAGTAGAGCATGCCGCTGTGGCCCATGGCGATTCCGTCGTCGACGGCGATGGTGTGGAACTCGCGCGGCACGCCGCCCGCCTCGCGGACCGTCTCGGCCACGACGTCACCGAGGTCGCGCAGGTGCACGTGACCGGGCACGAACTGGGTGTAGGAGTTGGCGATCGCGACGATCGGCTTGCCGAAGTCGTCGTCGGTCATGCCGGTGGCGCGCCACAGCGAACGGGCGCCGGCGGCATTCCGGCCGTGAGTCGTGGTTCGGGAACGCAGCTGAGGCATTGGGGGACCTTCTTCGATTCCAGGCTCTGTGCGGAGGGGGCCGGGTGCGGAGCCAGCGAGCTTCAACGCGAACGGCCCGTACCGCTGACGTCGCCTTGTGGGCGCTAAGCGTGGCGGTGACTACGACCCTACCCCTGCGAACACCGTGCTTGAGCACGCATGTCGGCCAGATTACGGGTCGGGATCTTCGGTGTCAGTCCTCGTCGGTGGACCGCGCGGTGGGGTCCGGGAGGTGTCCGCGGCTGACCAGGGCGATGGCGGGGAGGTCGCGCGGGCGCACGGTGGGCAGCGTGACCTCGGCGCCGTCGGTGGTGCTGGCGCGGACCTTGGACTGCTTGGTGATGGCCAGGCCCTTCAGCGACTCCCAGCGCAGGGTGCGCCCGCCGACGAGGGTGCGGGTCTTGATCCGCTCGGCGTCGACGGTGGTGCCCGGCCGCAGCACGGCCCACAGCAGCGCGAGCGGGATCAGGAAGACCAGCAGCCCCACCGGACCGGAGGTGGTGGCCAGCGGTACCGCGCAGGCGGCGACGGCGAGCACGGCCAGCAGCGACACGCGGGGGACCCGGAAGTTCAGCGACTCCGGGATCTCGGTGCTCCGCGGCTCCGCGTCGGGCGCGGATTCGGTGCTCTGCGGTTCGGCGGCGTCGTCCTCGGGTGTCTCGCTCACCCCTCGATGTTCTCACCTGGTCGGCTTCGCCCGATCGGGGCCCGAACCTCCCACCGGTCGGGAGCCGGGGAGCGGCGCGCATCACACCTGGCTCGAATCCCGCCGCGACAGCATCGCTGAACTGGGAAAAGCGCGAACGGGCGGATCGTGCCAGCCTGGACGGGCGCCCACCATGCGAGACGATCGTCCCGGATCGTTTGACGTGGCGTGACCGGTCCCATTAACGTCCTGGCCATGCTGCGACTGCACGACATTCTCGTACTTCCCTGGCGCGTCGACGCCTAAGGAAGTTCGCAGCGTCGACGCGCCAACCCTCGTGGGGCCTCTTTGTGGCCTGCGGGGGTTTTTTCGTGTCCGGTCCCACTCCCAACCACCGAGGTTGACCCGATGACCAGCGCCAATACCAGGCAGAATCCGGTCCCGGCGCCCCCGCCAGGACGCCGACCCAAGCCCGCGCCGCCCAGCGGTGCTCCGGTGAAGATGACGGGTGCGCAGGCACTCGTCCGCTCGCTGGAGTCCGTGGGTTGCGAGGTCGTCTTCGGGATTCCGGGTGGCACCATCCTCCCGTCCTACGACCCCTTGCTCGACTCCGAGAAGGTCCGGCACGTGCTGGTCCGCCACGAGCAGGGCGGCGGGCACGCGGCGACCGGATACGCGCAGGCCACCGGCAAGGTCGGGGTGTGCATGGCCACCTCCGGCCCGGGTGCGACGAACCTGGTCACCCCGCTCGCCGACGCGCACATGGACTCCGTCCCGGTCGTGGCGATCACCGGCCAGCAGTCCACCGGCCTGATCGGCACCGACGCCTTCCAGGAAGCCGACATCTGCGGCATCACGCTGCCGATCACCAAGCACAACTTCCTGGTCACCGACGCCGAGGACATCCCGCGGATCATCGCCGAGGCGTTCTACATCGCCGCCAGCGGTCGCCCGGGCCCGGTGCTGGTCGACATCCCCAAGGACGTCCAGCAGGCCACCATGTCCTTCTCCTGGCCGCCGGAGATGAAGCTGCCGGGTTACAAGCCGACCAGCAAGCCGCACGGCAAGCAGGTCCGCGAGGCCGCGAAGCTCATGGTCGAGGCCAAGCAGCCGGTGCTCTACGTCGGTGGCGGTGTCATCAAGGCCGAGGCGCACGCCGAGCTGCGGCAGCTGGCCGAGCGCACGGGCATCCCGGTGGTCACCACGCTGATGGCGCGCGGCGCGTTCCCGGACTCGCACCCGCAGCACCTCGGCATGCCGGGCATGCACGGCACGGTCGCCGCGGTCGCCGCGATGCAGCGCTCCGACCTGCTGATCGCCCTGGGCACCCGGTTCGACGACCGGGTCACCGGCCAGCTCTCGTCGTTCGCGCCCGACGCCAAGGTCGTGCACGCCGACATCGACCCGGCCGAGATCTCCAAGAACCGCCACGCCGACGTCCCGATCGTCGGTGACTGCAAGGACGTCATCGCCGAGCTGACCGAGGCGTTCGAGGCCACCGAGGCCGAGGACGGCACCGCCGACCTGACGGCCTGGTGGGCGATGCTGGACGACATCCGCGGCCGGTTCCCGCTCGGTTACGCCGAGCCCAGCGACGGCAGCCTGTCGCCGGAGTACGTCATCGAGCGGCTGGGCAAGATCGCCGGCACCGACGCGGTCTACGCGGCGGGCGTGGGTCAGCACCAGATGTGGGCCGCGCAGTTCGTCGGCTACGACAACCCGCGCACCTGGCTGAACTCCGGTGGCCTGGGGACCATGGGCTACGCGGTTCCCGCGGCCATGGGCGCCAAGGCCGGTGTGCCGGACAAGGTCGTGTGGGCCATCGACGGCGACGGCTGCTTCCAGATGACCAACCAGGAGCTCGCGACCTGCGCGATCGAGGACATCCCCATCAAGGTGGCCGTCATCAACAACGGCAACCTGGGTATGGTCCGGCAGTGGCAGAACCTGTTTTACGCCGAGCGTTACTCACACAGCGACCTCGGCACCCACAAGCACCGCATCCCGGACTTCAAGCTGCTCGCCGACGCCTACGGGTGCGCCGGCCTGCGGTGTGAGTCCAAAGAGGACGTCGACAGCGTCATCCAGCGGGCTATGGAGATCAACGACCGACCGGTCGTGATCGACTTCGTGGTGGGCAAGGACGCCCAGGTGTGGCCGATGGTGGCGGCGGGCACCGGCAACGACGAGATCATGGCGGCACGCGGCATCCGCCCGTTGTTTGAGGAGGACGAAGCGTGACCAGCTTTGTGCCTACAGCAGTTCTGCTCAACCGCACCTCAGGGGAACGTGATGCAGACCAGCCACAATCAACCTCGGAACGAGCGATTGGGCGCAACGCGACCAGTCCCATGAATCGCGGAGAGGCGGTGCTGGAAGCATGACCAGGCATACGCTGAGCGTTCTGGTGGAGAACGTCCCTGGTGTTCTCGCCCGGGTTTCCGGCCTGTTCTCGCGCCGCAGCTTCAACATCGAATCGCTCGCGGTCGGCCCGACCGAGCACCCGGAGATCTCCCGGATGACGATCGTGGTCGCCGTCAGCGACCAGCCGCTGGAGCAGGTCACCAAGCAGCTCAACAAGCTGGTGAACGTGATCAAGATCGTGGAGCTGGAGGACGACGCCGCGGTGCAGCGCGAGCTGCTGCTGGTCAAGGTCCGCGCCGACTCCTCGGTGCGCAGCCAGGTCCTGGAGACCGTGCAGCTGTTCCGCGCCAAGGTGGTGGACGTCTCGCCGGAGGCGCTGACCATCGAGGCCACCGGCACCGCCGATAAGCTCGACGCGTTGCTGCGAATGCTGGAACCCTACGGCGTCCGCGAGATGGTGCAGTCGGGAACGATCGCGATCGGCCGAGGCCCCCGCTCCATCACGGCCACCGCAGTCCGCTGACAACTTAAAGGAATGGTTTCGGGTCACTGTGCTTAGCGGTGCGAGTAGCGGAACCTCAGCGGCCCTCCGGGTCCGGGCGCCACTCCTGATGTATGCCAATACACGGCGTCGCGGCGTCCTCCCCGGAGAACCGCTGAGAACCCGCGGCGGTGCCGGTTGAGTCCCACACCTGAAACAGCGGCTACCACCGCACCCAACATCTCCTAGCGGTTGCCAGCCACGGCCGACAACCGATGAAGTCCCGAAAGGAAACGCTGAATCACCATGGCAGTTGAAATCTTCTACGACGCGGACGCGGACCTCGGCATCGTGCAGGGTCGCAAGGTCGCCGTCATCGGCTACGGCAGCCAGGGCCACGCCCACGCGCTGAGCCTGCGGGACTCGGGCGTGGACGTGCGCATCGGTCTGCCGGAGGGTTCCAAGTCCCGCGCCAAGGCCGAGGAGGAGGGCCTGAAGGTCCTCACCCCGTCCGAGGCGTCCGCCGAGGCCGACCTGATCATGATCCTGGCGCCCGACACCAAGCAGCGCGAGATCTACGCCAACGACGTCGCCCCGAACCTCAAGCAGGGTGACGCGCTGTTCTTCGGCCACGGCTTCAACATCCGCTACGGCCTGATCCAGCCGCCGGCCGACGTCGACGTCGCCATGGTCGCCCCGAAGGGCCCGGGCCACCTGGTCCGCCGCCAGTTCGTCGACGGCAAGGGCGTGCCGTGCCTGATCGCCATCGAGCAGGACGCCTCGGGCAACGGCCAGGCCCTGGCGTTGTCCTACGCCGCCGCCATCGGCGGTGCCCGCGCCGGCGTCATCAAGACCACCTTCAAGGAGGAGACCGAGACCGACCTGTTCGGTGAGCAGGCCGTCCTCTGCGGTGGTGCCTCCGCGCTGGTGCAGAACGGTTTCGAGGTGCTGGTCGAGGCCGGTTACCAGCCGGAGATCGCCTACTTCGAGGTCCTGCACGAGCTCAAGCTGATCGTGGACCTGATGTGGGAGGGCGGCATCGCCGGTCAGCGCTACTCCTGCTCGGACACCGCCGAGTACGGCGACCTCACCCGTGGCCCGCGCGTCATCGACTCGCACGTCAAGGACTCGATGCGCAAGGTGCTCGGTGAGATCCAGGACGGCACCTTCGCCAAGGAGTGGGTGGCCGAGGACGAGGCCGGTCGCCCGAACTTCACCAAGCTGCAGGCCGAGGGCAACGCCCACCAGATCGAAGAGGTCGGCAAGAAGCTGCGCTCGCTGATGTCCTGGACCAACAAGTGAGCTGATCCCGGAGCTCTCCGGAGCCCTCGGCAGCGTTGATCCGCCTGGCCCGGTGGAACCTCTCGAACGAGGTTTCACCGGGCCTCGCGTGTTTCGGCGGTGGTGGGTAGGTTTCCGCCGGGCGGGTCTCCCACAACGGGATATCGCTATGAGTGAGGGATACGGTACGCATCGTGAGTGCAGAGAACGAGATCGTCGACGACAAAGCGCACGTCCGCGACAAACTGGACTTCTCCGTCGCGGAGTGGATCACGAGCACGGATGATCCGGACGAACCGGGCGTCGAGATCGCGTTCGTCGACGGTTATGTGGGGATGCGAAACGGGGCGGATCCGGAAGGCCCCGTTCTCGTTTTCACCCCCGAGGAATGGGACGCGTTCGTCGCGGGCGCCAAGGACGGCGAATTCGACGAACCGTGAAGCCCGGCCGCCGTTCGGGCCTGATGTCGTCGGCGTGGGCGGCGTGGGCCCGTTCGGGTGGCGATCTCTCCCGCACTCTGGAACGGATGCCCCTTGCACGGGGTGTGATCTGCGATAATGCTGAAAGAGCGGGTCTCGTGGACGTGTTCGATCCAGCGGTGATCCGAGCTACACCCTTGTGAATGCTTTCTCAATCTCCCGTTAAACTTCCCCCGTCCGGGCACATCGTCGTGCCGATCGTGATCTTCCAGCTTGGAGTTCGCCCGTGACCAACGCAAGCCGTCCTGTCGTTCTTCTCGCCGAGAAGTTGGCCCCGTCCGTGATCGACGCCCTCGGCGAAGAGGTCGAGATCCGCAACGTGGACGGCACCGACCGTCCGGCGCTGCTCGACGCTGTCGCCGACGCCGATGCGCTGCTGGTCCGTTCCGCCACCAAGGTCGATGCCGAAGTCCTGTCGGCGGCCAAGAACCTCAAGGTCGTCGCCCGCGCGGGCGTCGGTCTCGACAACGTCGAGGTGCCCGCCGCCACCGAGCGCGGCGTGATGGTGGTCAACGCCCCCACCTCCAACATCGTCTCCGCCGCCGAGCACGCCATGGCGCTGCTGCTCTCGGTCGTCCGCAACGTGCCGCAGGCCGACGCGAGCCTGAAGGGCGGCGCCTGGAAGCGCAGCTCCTACGGCGGTGTCGAGCTCAACGGCAAGACCGTCGGTGTCGTCGGCCTGGGCAAGATCGGGCAGCTGTTCGCCGCCCGCGTCGCCGCCTTCGGCACCAAGCTCATCGCCTACGACCCCTACGTGTCGCCGGCCCGCGCCGCGCAGCTGGGCATCGAGCTGGTCTCGCTGGAGGAGCTGCTCAGCCGCGCTGACGCGCTGTCGATCCACCTCCCCAAGACCGCTGAGACCCTGGGCCTGATCGGTGCCGAGGAGCTCAAGAAGGCCAAGCCGAACCTGGTCATCATCAACGCCGCTCGTGGTGGTCTGGTCGACGAGGACGCGCTGGCGGACGCGCTGCGCAACGGCACCATCGCCGGCGCCGGCATCGACGTGTTCAAGTCCGAGCCGATCACCGACAGCCCGCTGTTCTCCCTGGACAACGTCGTGGTGACCCCGCACCTGGGCGCCTCCACCACCGAGGCCCAGGACCGCGCCGGCACCGACGTGGCCAAGTCCGTCCGGCTGGCGCTGCGCGGCGACTTCGTCCCGGACGCGGTCAACGTCCAGGGCGGTGCGGTCGGCGAGGAGGTCCGCCCGTACCTGTCGCTGACCCAGAAGCTGGGCCAGCTGCTGGCCGCGCTGCAGGGCGGCACCCCGAGCTCGGTGACCATCGAGGCCCGCGGCGAGCTGGCCGACGAGGACGTCTCGGTGCTGCAGCTCGCGGCGCTGCGCGGCGTGTTCGCCGGTGCGGTCGAGAGCCAGGTGACCTTCGTCAACGCCCCGCAGCTGGCCGAGGAGCTGGGTGTCCAGGTCGAGGTCAAGACGACCTCGGAGAGCCCGAACCACCGCAGCGTCGTGTCGCTGCGCGCGCACATGGCCGACGGCAGCACCTCGGTGGTCTCCGGTGCGCTGTCGGGCCCGAACCAGGTGGAGAAGCTGGTCGAGGTCAACGGCCGGCACTTCGACCTGCGGGCCGAGGGCAACGTGCTGCTGCTGGAGTACCCGGACCGCCCGGGCGTGATGGGCAAGGTCGGCACGCTGCTGGGCGAGGTCGGCGTGAACATCGAGGCCGCGACGGTCAGCCAGACCACCGAGCGCTCCGAGGCGATCATGCTGCTGCGCGTGGACCGTCCGGTCGAGCAGGGCGTGCTGGAGCCGATCGGCGCTGCCGTGGGCGCGCGCATCGTGCGCACCGTCAGCTTTGAGTGATTCCGCAACGAGGTGTCGCTGAGTAGGTGCTCAACGACGGGCTCGCACGCTGAATAGCTCGAAAGCGTGAGAAGGGGTCGTTCCATTCAATGGGACGGCCCCTCGCGCGTACCTGGACCGAAACAGTGCGTCACTCGTATGGGTGTCCCACAGTCCGGGACTTATCATCCACTTGGTGGGCCCGGCGTGCCGCTCGGCGCGGCCATGCCGGTAGCCTTCGGCTCAACAGTTCGAGCCCCGCAGTTCGGGGTGGTTCTCGGGAGGTGTGTAGATGCGGCTCGCTGTGATCCCCGGCGACGGGATCGGGCCGGAGGTCGTTGCCGAGGCACTCAAGGTGCTCGGCGAGGTGGTGCCGGATACCGAGATCACCCGTTACGACCTCGGAGCCGCTCGCTGGCACGCGACGGGGGAGCTGCTCCCCGAGTCGGTGCTCGGTGAGCTCCGCCAGCACGACGCGATCCTGCTCGGCGCGGTCGGCGACCCATCGGTGCCCAGCGGCATCCTGGAACGCGGTCTGCTGCTGCGGCTGCGCTTCGAACTCGACCACCACGTGAACCTGCGCCCCGCGCGGCTGTACCCGGGCGTGAAGAGCCCGGTGGCCGACCCCGGTGAGATCGACATGGTCGTCGTGCGCGAGGGCACCGAGGGCCTGTACGCGGGCAACGGCGGCCTGCTGCGCAAGGACACCACGCACGAGATCGCCACCGAGGTCAGCATCAACACCGCGTTCGGCGTCGAACGGGTCGTGCGCGACGCGTTCGCCCGCGCCGCCTCGCGGCCGCGCAAGCACCTGACCCTCGTGCACAAGACCAACGTGCTCACCCACGCCGGCTCCTTGTGGTCGCGCGTGGTCGAAGAGGTCTCGCTGCAGTACCCGGACGTCACCGTGGCCTACCAGCACGTCGACGCCACCACGATCCACATGGTCACCGACCCGAGCCGGTTCGACGTGATCGTCACCGACAACCTCTTCGGCGACATCATCACCGACCTCTCGGGTGCGATCACCGGCGGCATCGGCCTGGCGGCCAGCGGCAACATCGACGCCACCCGCCGCAATCCGAGCATGTTCGAGCCGGTGCACGGCAGCGCCCCGGACATCGCCGGCCAGGGCGTGGCCGACCCGACCGCCGCCGTGCTGTCGATCGCGATGCTGCTCGACCACGTCGGGCTGACCGAGGCCGCCAAGCGCGTCGAGGCCTCGGTGGCCTTCGACCTGGCGACCCGCGACCACTCGTCGCCGGGCGCCACGTTCGCCATCGGCGACCGGCTGGCAGCGCTCGTGTCCTCGCACGAGGTCGTCCCGCAGCCCTGAGTTTTTACCTGAGCTCGTTTTCCGAAGGGTGCCTTCCCCGCGCGGGAAGGCACCCTTCGGTTTTTTCCGGATCGTGAGAAGTCCGTCGCGTTCGATGGACATCGGCGGGTGAGGTGTGCAGCATGGGGTCGTGGCTTTCCGCAGTGTGATCATTATTGGCGAGCGCGTCGGGTAAACATCTCCGCTTCCCGACGCGCTGACCTCTCGCATCTGCGGGGGGTCTTTTTTGTTGCCTGCGTCAAGATCCACGCCGAACCGATCGATCCGACGGGAGACAATCCAGTGACCCGCACCAAGCCGGCCGGCACGCCCCTGGGCGACGACTTCCACGTCTACGACACGACGCTGCGGGACGGCGCGCAGCGCGAGGGGATTTCGTACTCGGTCACCGACAAGCTGGCCGTCGCGCGCCTGCTGGACGGACTCGGGGTCGGGTTCATCGAAGGTGGTTGGCCCGGAGCGCTTCCCAAGGACACCGAGTTCTTTCACCGCGCGGCGCAAGGGGAACTCGAACTCGACCACGCCGCGCTCGTGGCGTTCGGCTCCACCCGCCGCGCGGGCTCCAAAGTGGACGAAGATCGTCAAGTTGCCGCACTGCTGGACTCTCGCGCTCCCGTGGTGACCCTCGTGGCCAAATCGGACCGCAGGCACGTCGAACGAGCGCTGCGCACCGACGTCGCCGAGAACTGCGCGATGATCGCCGACACCGTCCGCCACCTCGTCGACCACGGCAGGCGGGTTTTCGTCGACGCCGAGCACTTCTTCGACGGTTACGCCTTCGACCCCGACACCTCGTTGCGGGTGCTCGACGCCGCGGCGGGCGCCGGTGCCGACGTCGTCGTGCTGTGCGACACCAACGGCGGCCAGCTCCCGCTGCAGCTGGCAGACACCGTGCGGGAGGTCATCGCGCGCACCGGGATCCGCGTCGGCATCCACTGCCAGGACGACACGGGCTGCGCCGTGGCCAACAGCGTCGCGGCGGTGCAGGCCGGTGCCACGCACGTGCAGTGCACCGCCAACGGCTACGGCGAACGCGCGGGCAACGCGGATCTGTTCGCAGTTCTGGGAAATCTGGGCATGAAGCTAGGAATGCCGGTGCTGCCGGAGGGCAAAATGCCTGAACTGACCCGGGTTTCGCACGCGCTGGCCGAAATCGCCAACCTGGCGCCCGACACCCACCAGGCGTACGTGGGGCAGTCGGCGTTCGCGCACAAGGCCGGGCTGCACGCCAGCGCGATCAAAGTGGACCCCGAGCTCTACAACCACCTCGACCCGGCCGAGGTCGGCAACGGGATGCGGGTGCTGGTGACCGAGATGGCCGGTCGCGCCAGCCTGGAGCTCAAGGGCGCCGAACTCGGCCTGGACCTCTCACCGGAGGCCGTCGGGAGAGCGGTGCGGCAGGTCAAGGAGCTCGAAGCGCGCGGCTGGTCCTTCGAGGCCGCCGACGCCTCGCTGGAGTTGTTGCTGCGCCGGGAGATGACGGGTTCCGATCTCGAAACACCGTTCGAGCTGGAGTCGTACCGGGTGCTGCTCGACCACCGCGACGACGGCGAGGTCGTGTCCGAGGCGACCGTGCGGGTCAGCGTGTCGGGGGAGCGGGTGATCGCGACCGCGGAGGGCAACGGTCCCGTCAACGCCCTCGACGCGGCGCTGCGCAAGGCCCTCGTGCCGCACCTGCCGTGGCTGGAATCGGTGGAGCTGAGCGACTACAAGGTCCGCATCCTCGTCGACGAACCGGGCACCGACGCCGTCACCCGGGTGCTGGTCGAGTCCCGCGACGGCGAGCACGAGTGGACCACCGTGGGCGTGCACGCCAACATCGTCGAGGCCAGCTGGCTCGCGCTCTGCGACGCCCTCATCTACAAGGCCTGCGCCGCGATGTGACCGCAGCCTCCCGCCGAACCCCGGAATGCGGTGGCGGGTCCCGGTGCCCGAGTATGTTGGGCGCGGGTTCCCACCACCCGTCCACAGGAGATTTTCGGAGGTTGTCTTGCGGTTGGCTCGTGTCGCCCACTCTGACGGGGTTTCTTTTGTCGCGTTGGAGCCGGATCCGGCCGCGCCTCGGGAGAAGATCGTGGCGGTCGAGATCGATCAGCACCCGTTCGGCTCGCCCACCTACACCGGCCGGAAGTGGCCGATGGCGGACGTGCGCCTGCTGGCGCCGATCCTGCCGAGCAAGGTGATCTGCGTGGGCAAGAACTACGCCGAGCACGCGCGCGAGATGGGCAGCGAGGCGCCCGAGAACCCGCTGATCTTCATGAAGCCGTCGACGTCGGTGATCGGCCCGAACTCGCCGATCAAGCTGCCGCCGAACTCCGAGCGGGTGGACTTCGAGGGCGAGCTGGCCGCGATCATCGGCCAGCCCTGCAAGGACGTCCCGGAGGCGCGCGGCACCGAGGTGCTGCTCGGGTACACGATCGCCAACGACGTGACCGCCCGCGACCAGCAGAAGGCCGACGGGCAGTGGACGCGCGCCAAGGGCTACGACACGTTCTGCCCGCTGGGTCCGTGGATCGACACCGAGATCGACCCGTCGGACCTGTCCATCCGCACCGACCTGGACGGTGAGGTCAAGCAGGACGGCCGCACCTCGCAGCTGGTGCACGGCATCGGCGGCCTGGTCTCGTGGGTCTCGCGGATCATGACGCTGCTGCCCGGCGACGTCATCCTCACCGGCACTCCGGCGGGCGTCGGCCCGATGACCGACGGCCAGAAGGTCACGGTCTCCATCGACGGCCTCGGCGCCCTGACGAACCCCGTTCAGAACGCCTGAGGCGCACGTGGTGTGCGCAAGGCGGGCGGTTCTGCCGCCCGCCTTGCGCGTCCCTTGCCGGACCAGAACCGCTCACTGATCCCGCAGCGCCTCCTTCGGGGGCTTCTCCCTGATCGCGCCGTAGGCGAGCAGGTACGGCGGGAAGCGGCGGAGGAACGGCAGCCGCGAGACCGCGCGGACCGGGAGCGGCAGCCTCGCCGAATCACCGAGGTCGATCTCGCCGCGCAGGGCGGGCCCCACCACGTTCTCGTGGATCATGCGCTGGAAGCCCTGGATCAGCACCGTGGTGAGCCAGCGGCGCCGCTGGACGGCCGCCACGTGCTCGCGCCGCAGCCGTCCCTCGCGCAGCGGCGTCGCGAGGTGGCGGGCCGCCGCGACTGCGTCCTGCACCGCGAGGTTGATGCCGATGCCGCCGACCGGGGACATCGCGTGCGCGGCGTCGCCGATGCACAGCAGGCCCGGCACGTGCCACTTGCGCAGCCGGTCCAGCGTGACGTGCAGCAGCTTGACGTCGTCCCACGAGCGCACCAGTTCGCGGTCTCCCAGCCACGGGATCTCCCGCTTGAGCTGCGCGTTGAAGTCCTCGATCGGCCGGGAGCGGCCCTCGGCGTCGGAGCCCTTGTGGATGATCGAGGCGACCTGGAAGTAGTCCCGCCGGTCGATGAGCACCTGGAAGGCGCGCTTGCGCAGCATCCCGACCAGGCCCTCCGGGTCGCCCTCCTGGCGCGGCACCCGGAACCAGCGGACGTCCATCGGGGTGGGGAAGTCCCGCAGCCCGAGCTCCGGCATGTCCCGCACGAACGACTTGCGGCCATCGCAGGCCACGGTGATGGTGGCGCGCAGCTCACCGGTCTGCCCGGAGTCGGTGCGGTAGCGCACGCCGCGAACCCGGCCGCCCTCCCGGATCAGCTCGGTGGCCTCGGTGTTCATCCGCAGCGTGAACCCCGGTTCGGACTTGCCCTCGTCGGCGAGCATGTCCAGCAGGTCCCACTGCGGAACCATCGCGACGTAGTTGTGCTTGATCGGCAGCAGCGAGAAGTCGCCCATCGTGAACAGCTCGCCGTCCGGGCCGAGCGGTAGCTGGATCTTGCTGATCCGGCTCTGCGGGATCCGGGCGAAGCGGTCGGCCAGTCCGAGGTCGTCGAGCAGCTGCAGGGTCGTGGGGTGCACCGTGTCACCGCGGAAGTCGCGCAGGAAGTCGCCGTGCTTCTCCAGGACGGTGACCTCGACTCCTGCTCGGGCGAGCAGCAGTCCGAGAACCATGCCGGCGGGTCCGCCGCCGACGACGACGCAGGTGGTGCGCTCCATTGCGATCCCCCTCCAGAGTTTTCAACGACTGTTGAATAAACTCAGGATGCACCTACCGGATGCGGCCGTCAAGCGCGCACGAGCACTGGCTACGCTGAAACCGTTATGAGCACGCCAGAAGCCAGCAAAGACGCAGCCCAGGACGAGGTAACCCGGCCGGTTCGTGCCCGGTTCTGCCCGTCGCCGACCGGAACCCCGCACGTCGGCCTGATCCGCACCGCCCTCTACAACTGGGCGTTCGCCCGGCACAACAAGGGCCGGCTGGTGTTCCGCATCGAGGACACCGACTCCGCCCGCGACAGCGAGGAGTCC
Organism: Saccharopolyspora terrae; assembly: GCF_004348435.1. Lineage (NCBI taxonomy): Bacteria > Bacillati > Actinomycetota > Actinomycetes > Pseudonocardiales > Pseudonocardiaceae > Saccharopolyspora > Saccharopolyspora terrae. Next base: position 62,814 of record NZ_SMKS01000035.1, read on the forward strand.
TACCAGGCGCTGCTCGACGCGCTGCGCTGGCTGGGCCTCGACTGGGACGAAGGCCCCGGAGTCGGCGGCGACCACGGCCCCTACCGGCAGAGCGAGCGGCGCGACATCTACGCCGACATCGCCCAGCGCCTGCTGGCCGCCGGTGAGCTCTACGAGGCCTACTCCAGCCCCGAAGAGGTCGAAGCCCGTCACAAGGCCGCCGGACGCGACCCCAAGCTCGGCTACGACAACTTCGACCGCGACCTCACCGACGAGCAGCGCGATGCCTACAAGGCCGAAGGCCGCACGCCGGTGCTGCGGCTGAAGATGCCCGCGCGCGACATCACCTTCACCGACCTGGTGCGCGGCGACATCACCTTCCCCGCGGGCAGCATCCCCGACCCGGTGCTCGTGCGCGGCAACGGCGACCCGCTCTACACGCTCACCAACCCCGTCGACGACGCGCTCATGCAGATCAGCCACGTCCTGCGCGGCGAAGACCTGCTGTCGTCCACGCCGCGCCAGATCGCGCTCTACGAAGCGCTGCAGCGCATCGGCGTCACCGACTTCACGCCCGAGTTCGGCCACCTGCCGTTCGTCATGGGCGAGGGCAACAAGAAGCTGTCCAAGCGGGACCCGCAGTCCAACCTGTTCCACCACCGCGACCGGGGCTTCCTGCCCGAAGGCCTGCTCAACTACCTCGCGCTGCTGGGCTGGTCGATCTCCGAGGACCGCGACGTGTTCACCCTCGACGAGATGGTCGAGGCGTTCGAGATCGGACGCGTCAGCTCCAACCCGGCCCGCTTCGACCAGAAGAAGGCCGACGCCATCAACTCCGCGCACCTGCGCGCCCTGGCGCCCGACGACTTCGTCGAGCGCATCGTGCCCTACCTCATCAACGGCGGAGCGCTGCCCGCGGAGCCCACCGAGTCGCAGCTGGCGACCGTGCGCGCCGCGGCGCCGCTGGTGCAGGAGCGGCTCATCGTGCTCTCCGACGCCGTCGGCATGATGGCCTTCCTGTTCGCCGGTGACGACTTCGAGCCCGAAGAGGCCTCGGCCCAGAAGGCCCTCGGCGAAGACGCGCAGCCCGTGCTGCAGGCCGCGATCGGCTCGCTCGACGAGCTGCCGGAGTGGACCACCGCCGCCATCGAGGAAGCCCTGAAGGTCTCCGTCGTCGACGGCCTGGGCATCAAGCCGCGCAAGGCGTTCGCCCCGGTCCGCGTCGCCATCACCGGCCGCACCGTGTCGCCGCCGCTGTACGAGTCGATGGAACTCCTCGGCCGCGACGTCTCCCTGGCGAGGCTCCGCAAGGCCCTCGCCTGAGCGCACCACCGAACACGCCGCCGCGACGCACCCCCGCGTCGCGGCGGCGTCGCCTTCTCACCAGCGCGATCGCTCAGAACCCAGCCGAGCCCAACTGCTAAGACGGGACGGAAGCGACCTCTGGTTGCACAGTGTTTCCAGACCCACAGCAGACTTCACTAGGTTGGCAGAGTCGGACGCGGTGCGTGAACGCCTAGCCTCTCGGGGTGACATCCGCGGCTGACGCATCGAATCCCCGCAATCCCGCTCAGATCAAGGCCGTCTGCCTCGACCTCGACGACACCTTGCTCGACAGCCAGAGCGCGGCGCGCAGCTCCCTCAGAGAGCTCCTCGGGACCGACCGGGCATGGCCCGTGTGGGAACGCACCACCGACCGGTACTACGCGCGATTCGTCAACGCCCAGCTGCCCTTCGACGTCATGTGCGTCGAACGCACCCGCGCCTTCTTCGCCGCCTTCGGCGAGCACATCGACTACGCCGAAGCCGAGCGCCGCGAGAACCAGCGCATGGAAGCCATGCAGCGCGCCTGGGGGCTCTTCGACGACGCCCTCGACTGCCTCGACTGGATGCGCGCCAGCGGACTCCGCCTCGCCGCCGTCACCAACGCCCCCAGCGCGTACCAGCGCAAGAAGCTCGCCGCCGTCGGACTCGCCGACGCCTTCGACGCGGTCGTCATCTCCGGCGAGATCGGCGTCGCCAAACCAGACCCGCGGATCTTCCACACCGCCTGCGAACGACTCGGCCTCCAAGCCCACGAAGTCGCCCACGTCGGCGACCGGCTCACCACCGACGCCGAAGGAGCCGCGCGCGCCGGCCTCAGCGGCATCTGGCTCAACCGCGACCAGGTCCCCGCGCCCCGCGGCTCCGCCGAACACCCCGTCGCCACCATCACGAGCCTCCGCGAACTCCCCGAACTGCTCGTCACCGAGATCGCCGTTCCCGACTTCGCCGACCTCGTCGGCCAGACCCCCTGAACCGCGCCGCCACCTGCGAGAACATCCAAACAGGGGGGTGCTGGAAAGGCCCCTCAACGGGTGGTCTAATATATTCACCAACGCGGCGGACAGAAGTCCGGAAGCTGAACTCCCCAGCGGAGATCGGAATTCGGGACAACTGGCCGTTCAGCACCATGGGGTATGGTGTAATCGGCAGCACGACTGATTCTGGTTCAGTTAGTCTAGGTTCGAGTCCTGGTACCCCAGCGAGCAGATCACTCCGGTGATCTCTCAAACGCGGTCCCGTCGTCTAGCGGCCTAGGACGCCGCCCTCTCAAGGCGGTAGCGCGGGTTCAAATCCCGTCGGGACTACAGAGGTGGGAGGCGTGTGCCTGCGGAAAGCGCAGGCCGCGCCTCCTTCGTCATTGTATTGGGGGGTCGAACCCCCCATGCCCTCCACGGTGCGGTGGTTGCTCGGGGGAGTGCTCCTTCCTTGGGGATTCGTTCCCGGCCTGGGTTTCTGACCAGCTTCTTGGTGCCGCCTTCGCTTCGCTCGGCTCGTTGCCTGCGCTTCGCTTGGCTGGTTGCCTTCGCCTTCGCTTCGCTTGGCTGTTGGGTTCTTTGCTTTGCTTGGGCTTCTTGTTCTTTGGTTGGGTTGTTGGCTCGTTGCTTCGGGGCTTGGGTTGTCTGTTCTTGGGTTTTCTTTCTTCTTCTGCTTCTTGGTCTCCTGGTCTTCTAGGGGCTTGTTATTGGGGTCACTCCGTTCTTTGTTTTTGCTGGTTGTGGGGTTGGGGTGGGGGGTTGTTCTTGGG
>NZ_SMKS01000036.1:0-65268 GCF_004348435.1 Saccharopolyspora terrae
CCCCACGACCCCACCGGATTTCAGTGGAAATCCGCCACCCGACTTCAGCGGAAACCGGGTACCCGATTTCAGTGGAAATCCGGTACCGGAGTTCAGTGGAAGTCCGGGGGTTCGGCGGGGGGTTGGAAACGCACAGAGCAGCGAGGAGTTGTCCATGGTTGAGAGTCGTGTCGCGATCGTCACCGGTGCCGCTCGCGGGATCGGCGCCGCCACCGCGAAGAGGCTGGCCGAAGACGGGTTCGCCGTCGGCGTCATCGACCTCGACGAGAAGGCCTGCGGTGACACCGTTTCGGCGATCGAGGCGGGTGGCGGCAAGGCGCTGGCGATCGGGGCCAACGTCGCCGACGCCGAGCAGGTGCAGGCCGCCGTCGACCGGGTCGCCGCCGAGCTGGGCGCACCGACCGTGCTGGTCAACAACGCGGGCGTGCTGCGCGACAACATGCTGTTCAAGATGTCCGAGGACGACTGGGACACCGTGATGAACGTGCACCTGCGCGGCTCGTTCCTGATGGCCCGGGCGGTGCAGAAGCACATGGTCGAGGCCAAGTGGGGCCGGATCGTGAACCTGTCGTCGACCTCGGCGCTGGGCAACCGCGGACAGGCCAACTACTCCACGGCCAAGGCCGGTCTGCAGGGCCTGACCAAGACGCTGGCGATCGAGCTGGGCAAGTTCGGCATCACCGCGAACGCGATCGCCCCGGGCTTCATCGCCACCGACATGACCAAGGCGACGGCCGAGCGCGTCGGCATGTCCTTCGAGGACTTCACCACCGCCGCGATCTCGCAGATCCCGGTCGCGCGGGCGGGCAAGCCCGAGGACATCGCCAACACCGTCTCGTTCTTCGCCGACGAGCGTTCCGGCTTCGTCTCCGGCCAGGTCATCTACGTGGCCGGCGGACCGAAGGCGTGAGCACCGTGGACGCCACCGAGCTGCGCGGCCGGGTCCAGGAGTTCCTGGCCGCGCACGACCCGAAAAGCACCGACCGGCTGGAGTTCCTGCGCGCCCGGTTCGACGCCGGGCTGGCGTGGGTGCACTTCCCGGAGGGGTTGGGCGGTCTGGGCGCGGCCCGCGAGCTGCAGGCCGACGTCGACGCCGCCTTCGCCGAGGCGGGCGCACCGGACAACGAACCGCACATGAACGTCATCGGCCTGGGCATGGCGGCCCCGACGATCCTGCGCTTCGGCGACGACGAGCAGCGCAAGCGCTTCCTCCGTCCGCTGTGGACCGGCGAGGAGATCTGGTGCCAGCTCTTCAGCGAACCGGGCGCAGGCTCGGACCTCGCGGCGCTGTCCACCAGGGCCGTGCGCGACGGTGACGAGTGGGTCGTCGACGGGCAGAAGGTGTGGACGTCGCTGGCGCACCAGGCCCGGTGGGCGATCCTGGTGACCCGCTCCGATCCGGACCAGCCCAAGCACAAGGGCCTGACCTACTTCATCTGCGACATGACCGCGCCGGGCGTGGAAGTCCGCCCGCTGCGGCAGATCACCGGCGAGGCCGAGTTCAACGAGGTCTTCCTGACCGGTGTGCGCATCCCCGACTCGCAGCGGCTCGGCGAGGTCGGGCAGGGCTGGTCGGTGGCGCTGGGCACGCTGATGAACGAGCGCGTCGCCATCGGCGGCCGCACGCCCCCGCGCGAGAGCGGCCTGATCGGTGCCGCCGCCGATCAGTGGCGGAGCCACCCGGAGAAGCGCACGCCGGGCCTGCACGACCGGCTGTTGGAGCTGTGGGTGGAGGCCGAGGCGCTGCGGCTGGCCAGCATCCGCCTGCGGCAGCAGATGGCCGTCGGCGAGCCGGGACCGGAGGGTTCGGCGATCAAGTCGGCCTTCGCTGAGCTCAACCAGCGCCTCACCGGCTACCAGCTGGAGCTGCTGGGCGAGGAGGGCTTGGAGTACGACGACTGGACGTTCCGCCAGCCGGAGTTCACCGACTTCACCAAGCGCGGGCCCGGTTTCCGCTACCTGCGGGCCAAGGGCAACACGATCGAGGGCGGCACGACCGAGATCCTGCGCAACGTCATCGCCGAGCGGATCCTCGGGCTGCCGCCGGAGATTCGCACCGACAAGGACAAGCCGTGGAAGGAGCTGCCGCGATGACGGACCTGCTCTACACCGAGGTCGAGGAGGACCTGCGCTCCGGCGTGCGCCGAGTGCTGCGGGACCGCTGCGACTGGACGGCCGTCCTGGCCCGCGTCGAGACCGACGAGCCCTACGACCTGGACCTGTGGCGGTCGCTGGCCGGTGAGATGGGCCTGGCGGGACTGCTGGTGCCCGACGAGCTCGGCGGTTCCGGCGCCACGGCTCGGGAGCTGTCGGTGGTGGCCGAGGAGATCGGCCGCGCGGTCGCTCCGGTGCCCTTCCTGAGCACCGTGCTGGCCACCGCGGCGCTGGCGGGCTGCGCGGAGCGGACCGCGCTGCCGCAGCTGGTGGACGGTTCGAAGGTGGGCACCCTCGCGGTCGGGCTGACGACCGTTCCGCACGCGACGTTCCCGCAGTCGGTGAAGGCCGAGGACTCGGCGCTGACCGGCACGGTGTCGGCCGTGGTGGACCTGGAGGTGGCCGACTACGCGGTGGTTCCGGCCGTCGACACCGACGGTTCGGCGCTGTACCTGGTGGAGACCTCGGCGGCGACGCGCACGTCGGCGACGCCGCTGGACCTGACTCGCCGCTTCGGCACGCTCGTCCTCGACGGCACCGCGGGCGAGCGCATCGCCTCCGGCGCGGAGGCGGAGCGGGTCCTGCGCCACGCGCTGCTCACGGCCGCGGGGATGCTGGCGGCCGAGCAGGTCGGGCTCGCGCAGCACTGCCTGGACACCACCGTGGAGTACGGCAAGACCCGCTACCAGTTCGGCAGGCAGATCGGTTCCTTCCAGGCGATCAAGCACCGGCTGGCCGACCTGTGGACCAAGATCAGCATGGCGCGCGCGGTGTCCCGCAACGCCTCCGACGCGCTGGCCGCGGGCGCCGATGAGGAGCTGGCGGTGGCGATGGCGCAGGCCTACGTCTCCGACCTGGTGGTCCACGCGGCGGAGGAGCACCTCCAGCTGCACGGCGGCATCGGCATGACCTGGGAGCACCCCGCGCACCTGTACCTGGGGCGCGCGAAGAGCTCCCAGCTCACCTTCGGCATCGCCGAGGCCCACCGGGCCCGCATCGCCGAACTCGTCGACCTTCCCGGAGGAAGCGCATGAAGGTTTTCACCAGCAAGGAAGAGATCCTCGCCGCCCAGGGCGAGCAGCTGGGCACCAGCGAGTGGCTGACCATCACGCAGGAGCAGGTCAACACCTTCGCCGACGCGACCCACGACCACCAGTGGATCCACGTCGACGTCGAGAAGGCGAAGCAGGGGCCGTTCGGCACGCCGATCGCGCACGGCTTCCTGACGCTGAGCCTGCTGCCGAAGCTGAACTCGGAGACCTTCCGGGTCGACAACGTCAAGATGGGCATCAACTACGGCCTGAACAAGGTCCGGTTCCCCTCCCCCGTCCCGGTCGGCGCGCGGGTGCGCGCGACGACCGAGCTGATCAGCGCCACCGAGATCGAGGGCGGCCTCCAGCTGGCGGTCAAGGCGACGGTGGAGATCGAGGGCGCCGACAAGCCCGCCTGCGTCGCGGAGTTCCTCTCCCGCGTCCTGCTCTAGCGGCGGTTCTGGCGAATGTGGGGAGGTTTCCGCGGAAACCTCCCCACTTCTCGTTTCGGTCTCACGGCTGGATGTGGATGTCCATGCCGGGGCCCAGGGGGATGTCGGCGAAGTAGAAGACCGTCATGACCAGCGCCCACAGCAGCCAGAACGGGACGACGAACGGCACCATGCGGGCGACCAGGGTGCCGATGCCCGCGCTCGGTTCGTAGCGGCGCAGGTACCCCAGGATGATGATCATGTACGGGTTCAGCGGCGTCATGATCTGCGTGGCCGAGTCGCCGACGCGGAACGCCGCCTGGGCGAAGCCGGGTTCGAACCCCAGCAGCGCGAACATCGGCACGAACACCGCCGCCATCAGCGTCCACAGGCTCGACCCGGAGATGATGAACAGGTTCAGCAGCGAGGCCAGCAGCATGAACCCGAGGAACGCCGGATACCCGTCCAGGTGCATCGACTGCAGCAGGTCGGCACCCGAGACCGCCACCAGCGAACCGAGTTTCGTCCAGTTGAACAGCGCGATGAACTGCCCGAGCATGAACGCCAGCACCAGGAACCCGGTCAGGTCGCGCAGCGCGAGCGCCATCAGCCGCGGCACGTCGGCGGCCCGGGTGATGGACCCGGCCTTGGCGCCGTAGGCGATCGCCGGGACGGCGAAGCCGAGGAAGATCAGCGTCGTCACCGAGTCCATCAGCGGCGAGTCCGGCAGGAACCCGCCTTCGGCGTTGGCCAGCGGCGAGTTCGGCCAGAGCACCAGCACCAGCACCAGCGCGGTCGCGACCAGGAACGACACCCCGGCCCACCGCAAGCCCCGGCGCTCGGCGGGTTCCAGCGCGACCTTGAGGTCGGACGCCTCGCCGTCGGCGACCTCGCGGGGGACGCCGTTGCGGATCAAGCGCGGTTCGATGAGCCGGTCGATGAGGAACCCGGCGAGCAGCCCGAGCAGCACCGCCGAGACGGCGTTGAAGTAGTAGTTCGACACCGGTGTGACCAGCGTGCCCGGGTTCGGCAGCGTCTCGGCGACCTTGTTGCTGATCCCGGAGAACAGCGCGTCCAGGCTCGTGACCACGATCGACGTCGAGTACCCGGCGCCGGTGGCGGCGAACCCGCCCAGCAGACCGGCGACCGGGTGACGACCGGCGGCCTTGAACACCAGCGCCGCCAGCGGCGGGATGATGATCATCGAGGAGTCGGCCATCACGCTCGCGCTGACCCCGACCAGGCCCACCGCGTACGGCAGGACCGAGCGCCGGGCGTTGCCGAAGGACGACCTGATCAGGGCGGTCAGCATGCCGGTGCGCTCGGCCAGGCCGACCGCGAGCATGATCGTGACGACGGTTTCCAGCGGCGGGAACCCGATGAAGTTCTCCGCCATCGTCGTGAACAGGAACTCCAGGCCGTCGCCGGTGAAGGCGCCGCGGATCGGCGTCGCCTCGTCGGAACCCGGGATGGTCACCGAGACGCCGAACGCCGATATCGCCGTGGACACCACCGCGACCAGCAGAAACAGCAATCCGAAGAGGATGAACGGGTCGGGGAGCTTGTTGCCGATCCGCTCGATCAGGTTGAGCACGCGGTCCAGGCGCGGTGAGCGCGCTTCGGTCTCGGTCAAGGTCACTCCCGTCGGCCTCACGACATGCCGGCGTCAGCCAACCCCTCCGCACCGCCGGGTCACAAGCCCCGGGGGCGGAACGAAACACGACCGAAAAACTACGGTCTCAGCGAGTCCAGCAGGAGGTCGGCGAAGTGCTCGCCGACCTCCTGACCGGTGAGCTTGCCGTCCTCGTGGAACCAGGTGCCGAGGTGGTGCACCGCGCCGAAGAAGAAGTCCACCACCAGGTCCGCGGACTTGTCGGTGCGGAACACCCCGGTCTTCTGGCCCTCTTCGATCAGGCCGCGCACGCGCTCGTGGTAGCGGCGGCGCTCGGCGCGCACCTCGGCCTGCTTGTCGGCGTGCAGCAGGTGCATCGACCGGAAGAAGATGATCGTGTCTTCCAGGTTGGCCGTCGTGGTGGCCACGACGTCCGAAGCCGCGGCGTGCAACCGCTCCTTGACCGGCGAGTCGCTTTCGGCCGCGCTCTCCAGCCGCGCCTGCTGATCGCGCAGCACCCTGGCGTAGATCTCGTAGAGCAGGTCGTCCTTGGAGCCGAAGTAGTGGTACATCGCGCCCTTGGTGACGCCCGCGGCATCGACGATCTGCTGCACCGAGGTGGCTTCGAAGCCCTGCTCGGCGAACAGCCGGGTGGCTACGGCCAGCAATCGTTGCGGAACCGGCTCGGTGCCCGCCTCCGTGCCCGTGCGTGCGTTGGCCGACCGCGCCATCTCGTTCCTCCCCTTGTCGATGCCCTCGGGCAAGCCTAGTCGGGCCGCTACTCGACCTTTCGCTGCAGCTTGCGCATGCCCGCCTGCCAGCGCTCCGGCTGGCCCGCCCGCAACGCGTAGTAATCGGCGACCTCCGGGTGCGGCAGGATCAGGAACTCCTCGCCGCCCAGCTTCTCGGCCACCATCTCAGCGACGTCGGTGGCCTCGATGGCGGTGGCACCCATGAGGATCCGCCCGGTCTCGCCGCTGGCCTCCAGCAGCTGGGTGCGCACGCCTTGCGGGCACAGCGCCTGCGCCGTGACGCCCTTGTCCGCGTAGGTGATGTTGAGGTACTCGGCGAAGGCGACCGCGGCGTGCTTGGTCACCGAGTACGGCGCGGACCCGAGCATCGTGAGCAGCCCGGCGGCCGAGGCGGTACCGAGGAAGTGGCCCTCGCCGCGTTCCAGCCAGTGCGGCAGCACCGCGCGGGCCGCGCGCACGTGGGACATCACGTTGACCTCCCACGAGGCGGCCCAGGCGTCCTCGTCGGCCTCCGGCCCGCCGTTGCGGCCGATGCCGGCGTTGGCGCAGAACACGTCGATCCGGCCGTGCTCTCCCATCGCGGCGTCGACGAGCTCGGCCACGCCCTGCTCGCTGGCGGCGTCACCGGGCACGGCGATGCCGCCGACCTCGTCCGCGACCGCGCGGACGGCGTCCGAATCGAGGTCACCGAGAACCGTTCTCGCGCCGAGCGCGGCGAACTTGCGGGCCATCGCGGCACCGATGCCGTTGCCGGCACCGGTGATGATCACGACCGAATCGGCGAACTGCACGTCACATACCGCCCTTCAGGGTCGAACCGCCGTCGAGCACGAGGATCTGACCGGTGATCCAGGACGCCTCGTCGGAGAGCAGGAACGCCGCCGCACCGGAGATGTCCGACGGGATTCCCAAGCGCCCCAACGGGTATCCGGCGGCGACCTCGGCCTCGTTGTCGGCGTAGAGCGCGGTGGCGAACTTGGTCTTGACCACGGCCGGCGCGATCGCGTTGACGCGCACCTTCGGCGCGAGCTCCACGGCCAGCTCCTGGGTCATGTGCGCCAGCATCGCCTTGGTGGCGCCGTAGAACCCGATCCCGGGCGCGGGGTTGAGACCGGCCACCGAGGACACGTTGAGCACCGATCCGCCGTGCTCGCCCATTCCGGCGCGGAAGACCTGCTGGGTCCACGACAGCGCGGCGAGCACGTTGACCTGGAAGGTCTTCTGCGCGACGCCGTGGTCGAGGTCGATCATCGGGCCGTAGGCGGGGTTGATGCCGGTGTTGTTGACCAGCAGGTCCACCCGGCCGAAGGCCTCCGCGGTCTTGGCCACGGCCTCGGCCTGGTGCTCCAGGTCGTCGGCCTTGCCCGCGATGCCCAGCGCGTTGTCCTTGCCGAGGCTCTCGACGGCTTCGGCCAGCGGTTCGGGCTTGCGCGCGGTGATGGTGACCTTGGCACCTTCGGCGACCAGGCGTTCGGCGATGGCCAGCCCGATTCCGCGGCTGGCTCCGGTCACGATCGCCACTCGACCGTCGAAACGCTTGCTCACTGTTCGTTCCTTCCGTGTTGCTCGCCCGCGCGCGCCGTGTCGCGCAGTTGCCGGCGCAGGATCTTCCCGGTTGCGGTTTTCGGGAGTTCGTCGAGGATTTCGACGCTCCGGGGGTACTTGTAGGCGGCCAGCTGCCGCTTGCAGTGCTCGACGAGCTCCTCGCCGGTGGCGGTGCTGCCGCGGGCAAGGCTGATGAACGCCTTGACGGTCTCGCCGCGGTAGGCGTCGGGAACGCCGACGACGGCGGCTTCCCGCACGGCCGGGTGTCCGTAGAGGACGTCCTCGACCTCGCGCGGCCACACCTTGAAGCCGGAGGCGTTGATCATGTCCTTCTTCCGGTCCACGACGTAGAACCAGCCCTGCTCGTCCATGAACCCGACGTCGCCGGTGTGCAGCCGGCCGTCCCGGATGCTCGCCGCGGTCTCCTCGGGCTTGTTCCAGTAGGCCGGGACCACCATCGGGCCCTCGATGACGATCTCACCGACCTCGCCGACGGGCAGGTCGGATCCGTCCTCGTCGACCACCCGCAGCACGGTGTTGTACGTGGGCACGCCGACCGCGAGCGTCCCGGACGCGGCGTCGACCGGCGCTTCCTTGCCCAGCGGCACGGAGGTGGCGGTGGCCGTGGTCTCGGTGAGGCCGTAGCCGTTGCGGATGTAGAGCCCGAAGCGCTCGCGGAACGCCTCGACGACCGCCGAAGGCAGCGGTGCTCCGCCGGAGTGGACCATCTTCAGCGAGGCGAAGTGCTCCGGCGAGACCTCGGGGTGGTTCATCAGCGCCATGTAGGCCGTGGACGGACCGACCATGAACGCGGGCGCGTGCTCGGCGAGAGCGTCGAGCACGACACCGGGTTCGAACCGGTAGGCCAGGTCGAGCTGCCGGCCTGCCGCCAGGGCGGCGGCGAACTGCACGACCAGTCCGGTGATGTGGAACAGCGGGGCGAGCGCGAAGATCCCGCCGGGGGTGTCCTCGTTCAGCCGCAGCGCCGTGCCCTCGGCGTTGAACACGACGTTGCCGTGGGTATTGGTGGCTCCCTTGGGGACTCCGCTGGTGCCCGAGGTGTAGACCAGCAGCGCGATGTCCGATGCGGACGGCGAGACCGCGGGCGGGCGCTTGCCGGCGTAGGAGCGGGCGACGGCCAGCAGGTCGGCGCAGCCCTCGGCGGGTTGACGCTGCGACTTGGCGAACAGCCGCTGGTCGTCGCGGGTCTGCAGGTCCAGTTCGCTGGTGGTGACCGCGATGCCGATCTCCAGCGCGGTCGCGACTCCGCCGACGACGTCGTGCCAGCCCTGCTCGGAGGAGATCACGGCGGTCGGCCGGGAGTCGCCGAGGATCTTGGTGAGCTCGTGCATCCGGTACATCGGGTTGAGCGGGACGACGATGGCCCCGGCCTTCCACCCGGCGAGCACGGCGATGGCGAACTGCGGCACGTTCTGCAGGTAGACGGCGACCCGGTCGCCCTGGGCGACACCGCGTTCGACGAGGTGGCAGGCGAGCCCGTCGCTGAGCTCGTCGAGCTCGGCGAAGGTCAGCCGCCCGTCGAAGTAGGTGAGCGCGACGTCGTCGGGGTGGTCCCGGACCGTGTCGGCGAGCAGGTCCAGCATCGTGGCGTGCTCGGGCTCGATCTGCGCGGGGAGATCGTCGTCGAAGAGCTCCAACCACGGTCGTTCGTCGTACACGCTGCCCAACGCGCCACCTCCACTGTGAGACCGACCAGTCGGTACGGCCAGTCAACGATCCTTCGGCGCTCCCGTCAAGAGGCGATCCGCCGACAGTTCGCAGTCGCCGACCCCTCCTGCCGGGCGATCCGGCACACGGACGCCGCAGCCCGGGGAATCCGGTCAGAGCAGCCACACCGTCACCATCCGCAACAACTGCTGCACCCGCGGTGACGTTCAGGTGGGTCCGCGCACGTTCGCGCACGCATTTCGTGCGCTCTGCGGTATCCTCGGCATATGTCAGCCGCGCTGGAGACCGTGTTGGCCAGGGCCGGTTTGAAGGTCACCGCCAACGAATTCCTCACCCTCGTCGAGGACGCAGCCAGGAAGCTCACCTCGCCGCAGGTCGACCCAGCCGCGCACTTCACCGACTCGGAGCGCGCCGCGCTCGCGGCCACCGGGCTGGACCTGTCGCCGCTGGGCGACACCGAGGTCGACCCGCGGGCCCGCACCGTCGCCGAGCAGACGGTGCTGCGCGACACCGCGCTGTCGGTCGGTCAGGCCGCCGCGCGGATCGGGGTCGACACCAGCCGGGTCCGCCACCGCATCGGCGAGCGCCGCCTGATCGGCTGGAAGGACCGCGGCGGCTGGCGCCTGCCCGCGTGGCAGTTCACCGATTCCGACGCGCTGCCCGGCCTGGACGTCGTGCTCCCGTGGATGCCCGCGGACCAACCCGCGCTCGTGCTGGCGAACTTCATGACCACCCCCCAGGAGGATCTGGAGATCCACGACAGACCGGTGAGTCCGCGAGAGTGGCTGCTGGCCGGCGGCGATCCGCACCGGGTCGCCGAGCTCGCCGCCGCCATCGGCACCCCCGCCTGACCAGCCCCACCGCGACCACCACCTGGGACCACACATTGGCACGGCTACCCCAGCCGCCTGCTCCTGCAGCGCTGCAGGCGATCCTCCGCCGAACAGAGGACGTGATCGCGGTGCCCTCGGGCACCAGGCTCGCGCGCGTGTTCACCTCCGGCGGCAACCACCCGCAGCAGTGGAACAGCTTCCGCTACGCCGGACCGCTGCCGCACGCGCGGTTCGACCCGCACCTGCCGAACTCCCAAGGCGGACCGACGATCACGCGCGAGCACGGCGTCCTGTACTTCTCGCTGTCGGTGCAGACCTGCATCGCGGAGGTGTACCAGGCGACGTCCACCGTGGACCGGCGCACCCGCAGCCCGCACCTGGTGCTGTTCCGTCCACGCCGAACGCTGCGGCTGCTCGACCTCACCGGGCTCTGGCCCACCAGGGCGGGCGCTTCGCAGGCCATCAGCAGCGGGCCGAAATCGCGCACCCAGGCGTGGGCCCGCGCGATCCGCGCGTCCTACCCGGAGCTCGACGGCCTCTGGTACCGGTCCGCGATGGACTCCGGCAAGCCCTCGGTCTGCCTCTGGGACCCGCCCGCGGACACCGCGCTCCCGGACAACCCGGACGTCCTGCTCCCGCTGAGCCACCCCGGTCTCGACGTCCCGCTGGGACGCGTCTGCCAGGAGCTCAGCTACACCTTGCTGGACTGAAGGGGCACGCACGAGAAGATCCCCTCCGGACGGTGTCCGAAGGGGATCTCCTGGTCTTGCCGCGGAGCGTCAGCTCTGGCTGGCCTCGGTCGCCGCGTCCCGCTTGGACTTGGCGAGGCTCGCCCACGTGGTGATCGCGAGGGTCAGCACGATGAAGCTCAACGACATCCAGTTGTTGATCTCCGCCCACTCCGGCACCAGGTGGTACTCGTGGAAGGCGTGCAGGATCAGCTTCAGGCCGATGAAGCCGAGGATGACCGCCAGACCGACCGACAGGTAGACCAGCTTGTCCACCAGGCCGCCGAGCAGGAAGTACAGCTGCCGCAGGCCCATCAGCGCGAAGGCGTTGGCGGTGAACACCAGGAACGGGTCCTGGGTGATGCCGAAGATCGCCGGGATCGAGTCCACGGCGAACAGCAGGTCGGCACTGCCGATGGCCACGATGACCACGAACATCGGCGTCAGGTACCGCTTGCCGTCGATCTTCACCGTCGACTTGGCCTCGTGGTAGTCGTCGGTCACCGGGAACATCTTGCGAACCCAGCGGACGACCGCGTTCTCCTTGTACTCCTCTTCCTCGTCCTTCTTGCGGACCATGCTGAAGGCGGTCCAGATGAGGAAGGCGCCGAAGATGAAGAACACCCAGACGAACTGCGCGATCAGCGCAGCGCCGACGGCGATGAAGATGCCGCGCATGAGCAGCGCGAGCAGGATGCCGATCAGCAGCACCTTGTGCTGGTGGATCGACGGCACCGCGAAGCTGGACATGATCACCATGAAGATGAACAGGTTGTCCACGCTCAGCGAGTACTCGGTGATGTAACCGGTGAAGAACTCGATGGCGAAGTGCTGATCACCGAAGATCCACACACCGATGCCGAACAGGATCGCGCAGCCGATGTAGAAGGTGACCCACTTCGCCGCTTCGGCGGTGGTCACCTCGTGGGGCTTGCGGTCGACGATCACCAGGTCGAGCAGCAACAGCAGGGCGAGCCCGCCTAGGGTCGCTGCCCACACCCACCAGTGCACGTGCATCGTGTCGACTGCGGGCTGCTGCGCAGGGGCCGCGCGCAACAACAGGTCGGCACCCATCAATCACCTCCGGTTCAGGGCGTACACGTCCGGGACCGGAGGTCTCTTCCACCGATCTGCTTTATCGGTCGACGGCACCGGGCTTGACCAGGCAAGTTCCGTGATGACGACACCGTCGCGAAGGAATACTCCCCTCCACCACTCGTCAAGATTGTCACTTATGCCGGGGTCCCCGCACCAGGTGGGGTGACCAGTTGCAACGCAAGTCACGGATCGAACCTAGGTGGGACCGCTGAACGGGGCAATGCGGGTGGCGCGCGCTCCCCGATCCGGGGGCATTGCGTTCACACCGATGATCGCTAGTATCGCCACGGCCTGATCACTCGGGCACCGCACGCGGGGATGCGGCCAAGACCACACGAAGGCGGGCACGACGAGGTGTCCGATTGCGCTTTGGTCTCTGGTTCATAGCGTCTTGCCTTCCCTCCGCGTCTGGATGAAACCGGTGCCGCTCCGTTCACCTACTGTCAATGCCGTGTCCGCCTCCCCCCGTCGCCGAACCGGCCTGTACCTGCTCGCCCTGCCCTGCGTCCTCTTAGTGGTGCTGGGGGCGTTCCTGTGGTCCGGCCAGGTGCAACCGCTGCAACCGGCGGCGCAGCCCCCGGCTCCCCGAGAGGCCATGGTCGACGTGCTCGACGGCCCGGGCGGCACCGAGAGAGTGCAGATCGACGTCACGCTCCACTCCCCCGTCGACACCCCGGCGCCGGCGATCCTGCTGGCCCACGGCTTCGGCGGCAGCAAGGCCGACACCGCCGAGCAGGCGCGGGAACTCGTCCGGCGCGGCTTCACGGTGCTGACCTACTCGGCGCGCGGGTTCGGCCGCAGCACCGGGCAGATCGCGCTGAACTCCCCGGACTACGAGGTCGCCGACGCCCGGCAGCTGCTGGACTGGATGGCCCGCCAACCGGAGGTGCTGCGCGACGGCGACGGTGATCCGCGCGTCGGTGTCACCGGCGCCTCCTACGGCGGCGCGCTGGCGCTGATGCTGGCGGGCACCGATCCGCGGGTGGACGCCATCTCGCCGGTGATGACCTACAACGACCTCGGGCAGGCGCTGCTGCCCAACAACGCCAGCCAGGTGCGCATCGGCGGAGCCACCCCGGCAGACGGCTCGTTCAACCCCGAGGGCGTGTTCAGGCAGGCGTGGACCGGGCTGCTGTTCTCCGCCGGAGGCGCACCCCGGCCCACCGCGGGAACGCCGCTGACCTGCGGGAACTTCATCCCCGCCGTGTGCGCGGCCTACTCCGAGGTCGCCCAGTACGGACGCGCGAGCCAGCAGACGCTGGACCTGCTGGCCAAGTCGTCCCCCAAGACCTACAACTCGCGGGTCACCCAGCCGACGCTGCTGGTGCAGGGCGAGCGCGACACCCTGTTCGGGCTCGACCAGTCCGACGCCAACGCGCGGCAGATCTCCGCCGCCGGCGCCGAGGTCAAGACCATCTGGTTCGCCGGCGGCCACGACGGCAACCCGCCCGGCCCCGACGTGCGCGGGCGCGTCGCCGACTGGTTCGCCTTCCACCTGGGCGGCGTGCCACCGGTTCCCGACCCCGGCTCCGGTTTCCAGTTCGACATCGCCGGGCGGCCGCAGCGCGACGGCGACATCCCGGTGCGCACCATGACCGCGCCGTCCTACCCGGGGCTGCGGGACTCCCGGACGCCGCGCTACTCGCTTCCGCTGGACGGCCCGGTCACGCCGGTGATCAACCCGCCCGGCGGCTCCCCGGCGGCCACGAGCGCGCTGCCCGGCGCCGGCCAGGTGCTCGACGCGGCGGGCAGCCTCGGCCAGTCCCTGGCCCGGGACCTGCCCGGCCAGGTGGCGGTGTTCCGCACCCAGCCGCTGGAGGAGCAGACGCTGATCTCCGGCACGCCGCGCACGCGGCTGGCGATCGCCGCGGTGCCGGGCCAGCCGCAGCCCGCCGACGCGGTGCTGTTCGCCAAGCTCTACGACGTCGGCCCGGACGGGCAGCGGCAGCTGCTCGGCAACGCCGTGTCCCCGCTGCACATCAGCGACGTGCCCGCGGACGGCAGCCCGGTCGAGTTCGACGTCGCGCTGCCCGGTGTCGTGCACCCGATCGAGACGGGGCACCGCATCGAGCTCGCGGTCGCCACCACCGACCAGGCGTACGCGCTGCCGAGGGAACCGTCGGCGCACCTGGTGGCGCTGGCCGGCGACCGGACGGTGTCGATCCCGTCGGTGCACGCGACGTCCTCCAGCGCAGGTTCGGTCCCGGTCGGCCCGCTGGTGGGCATCGGGCTGGTGTTCGTGCTGGCGCTGCTGCTGTGGGTGATCTCGGCGATCCGCCGCAAGTTCAACGACGACCCGGATGCGCGGCTGGCGGAGACGCCGCTGGTGATCTCCGGGCTGACCAAGTCCTACCCGGGCAAGAAGGCCGCGGTGGACGACCTGAGCTTCCAGGTGGAGCGCGGTCAGATCGTCGGCCTGCTGGGTCCCAACGGCGCGGGCAAGACCACCACGCTGCGGATGCTGCTGGGGCTGCTGCGGCCGAGTCGCGGCGAGGTCCGCATCTTCGGTCACCGGCTGCAGGCCGGTGCTCCGGTGCTGTCGCGGGTGGGTGCTCTGGTGGAGTCGCCCGGTTTCCTGCCGCACCTGTCTGGCCTGGACAACCTGCGGCACTACTGGGCGGCGACCGGCCGTCCGATGCTGCGCGCGCACCTGGACGAGGTGCTGCAGATCTCCGGCCTGGAGAGCTCAGCGAAGCGCAAGGTGCGCACCTACAGCCAGGGCATGAAGCAGCGGCTGGCGATCGCCCAGGCGATGCTCGGCCTGCCGGAGCTGCTGGTGCTCGACGAACCGACCAACGGGCTCGACCCGCCGCAGATCCACCAGATGCGCGAGATCCTGCGCCGCTACGCCGCCACCGGCCGCGCGGTGCTGGTCTCCAGCCACCTGCTCGCCGAGGTCGAGCAGACCTGCACGCACGTGATCGTCATGCAGGACGGCACGCTCGTGGCCGAGGGCAGCGTCGCCGACATCACGGCCGTCAACGGGGAGGCGACCTTCCGGGTCGACGACCCGGAGGAGGCCGCCGAGGCGCTGCGCACCATCGAGGGGCTGGGCCTGGTCGAGATCGAGGACGACCTGGTGCACGCCGACCTCGCCGGGCACAAGGCCGCGGTCGCGGTGAACGTGCTGGTCGCATCGGGTGTCTCGGTGCACCAGGTGGGCCCGAGGCGCCGCCTGGAGGACGCCTTCCTGCAGCTCGTCGGAGAGGAACAGCGGTGAGCAACAACGAAACCCCCACCGAGGTCGCGGTACCGGAGACGGAGACCGCGCTGGTGCGCGCGCCCGTGCTGGGAGTCCCGCAGGCCGACGGCGCCGCGGAGGGCTACTCGGCCAAGCGGACGCTGCCGCTGCGGGTGGAGCTGGCGCGCCAGCTGCGGCGGGTGCGCACCCGGCTGACCCTGGCGTTCCTGGTGCTGCTGCCGCTGCTGCTGCTCGCCGCGTTCGAGCTCGGCGAGGACGACTCGCGCGGCGGGCGGAGCTTCGCCGACATGGCCACCGCCAGCGGGCTGAACTTCGCGGTGTTCACGCTGTTCGCCTCGACCGGGTTCCTGCTGGTCGTGGTGGTGGCGCTGTTCTTCGGCGACACCGTGGCCAGCGAGGCGTCCTGGTCGAGCCTGAAGTACCTGCTCGCCGCGCCGGTTCCGCGGATGCGGCTGCTGCGGCAGAAGGCGAAGGTCGCCGCGCTGCTGTCGGTCCTCGGCGTGGTCCTGCTGGTCGGGGTGGCGCTGGCGGTGGGCGTGCTCTGGTTCGGCACCGGCGACCTCATCAGCACCACCGGCGAAGCCCTGACCTTCCCGCGCGGGGTGCTGAGCCTGGCCGCCGCGACGCTCTACGTCGCGGTCCACCTCAGCTGGATCGCCGGGCTCGCCCTGTTCCTCAGCGTCAACACCGACGCTCCGCTGGGCGCGGTGGGTGGAGCGGTCCTGATCTCCATCCTCTCGGAGATCATCGACCAGATCTCCGCCCTGGGCGACCTCCGCAACTACCTCCCCACCCACTTCTCCACGGCCTACTCGGACCTGCTCAGCGAGGACATCGACCCCTCGTCGATGATCACCGGCTGCTTCTCGGCCCTGTCCTACGCCGCGGTCTTCACCACCCTCGCCATCTGGCGCTTCAACCGAAAAGACATCACCAGCTAACCCTTCCCCCGCCACACACCCCCGGATCACGACCGTCCTCAGAACCCGGAATACCGCCGTAATCAGGCACCGGAATACGGCCGTAATCGGGTCCCTGATTGCGGCCGTACTCGGGGATCGGAGCACTGCCGTGTTCGGGGACCGGAATACCGCAGTAATCCGAGACATGATTACTGCGGTATTCCGGGTAAGTGGTCGGGGACGGCACCTGGGTGGGTGTGCGACGAGGGATGGGTTGGGCGTGTGGCGTAGTGGGTTGGGTCTGGCGGCGTAATGTTGTTGGGCGATGGAGATCTTTCATCTTCGGTACTTCGTCGCCGTGGCGGAGAAGCTGAGCTTCTCGGGCGCCGCGCGGTCGTTGCACATGGCCACCTCTCCCCTGAGCCAGCGGATCCGGGATCTGGAGCGCGAGCTCGGGACCGTGCTGTTCGAGCGGGACTCGCACCACGTGCAGCTGACCGAGTCCGGGACCGCGCTGCTGCCGATCGCGCGGGACGCGTTGAGCCGGTTCGACGACGTGCCGTGGCGGCTGCGGGAAGCGATCGGACGGCACCGGCCCGTCGTCTACCTCGGCGTTCCGCCCGGCCTGCACTCGACCTTGCGGGAGCGGCTGACGGTGTTCACCCGCCGCTGCGCCGAGGTGTGCGACCTGAAGCGCTGGCCCGGCGGGAGCCGCGAACTGCTGCTCGGGGTGCAGCGGGGCGAGCTGGCGATGGCCCTGGTGCACCTGCCGGTGCACGCCGAGGGCATCGAGGTGTTCGAGCTGATGCGGGAGCCGCTGGGCGCGGTGCTGCCCGCCGCGGACTTCGCCGGCCGCGAGGCGGTGTCGCTGCACGAGCTGGTCGGGCTGACCTACGTGCGCCCGGTGGCGCGGATGCTGCCGGACTACTGGGACGAGCTGGAGGCGCGGCTGACCGCCGCCGGAGTGCACCGCCGGATGACGCTGGACACCGGTGATTACGGCAGCACGGCGGAGGTCATCGCCAACCGCGGAGCATTCGCGATTTCCATGCTCGACCCGAAGAGCGGAATGCAGAAAATGCGCGACGAGAACATCACCGTGCTCCCCATCCAGGATTTCTCACCCAGCCTCGCAACCGGTCTGATCTGGCGCCAGGACCGCACCGAGGAGCAGCCTGAACTGCACGAACTCATCGCCGCCGCGAAGGAATCGATGACTGAACCGGCGGCGTGACCGCTGTGGTCACGCCATTGTTCGCGATACGGTTCCACTGATCAATTGAACACCGCTCCACAGCCGACCTAACGTAGTTAGCGAAGCAAATAAGTCGATTCGGGACGATTTCCCGACGCACTAGGAGTGGTGATGGCAACCCCCGCCGACAACGCCTCCGGCCCTCTGGCCGGCGTGCGTGTCATCGACCTGTCGACCGTGGTCATGGGCCCGTACGCGGCCCAGATCCTCGGCGACCTCGGCGCCGACGTGATCAAGATCGAGTCGCCGAAGGACACCGCGAGGCTCGGCAACGTCCACCGCACCCCCGGCATGACGCCGCTGGCGATGAACGTCAACCGCAACAAGCGCAGCGTCGCGCTCAACCTCAAGGACGCCGACGACGCCCAGCGCGCCCGCGACCTCATCAGCAGCGCCGACATCGTGATAACCAACATGCGCATCAACGCGCTGCGGCGCCTCGGCATGGACTACGACAGCCTCGCCGCCGACAACCCCCACCTGATCTACGCCCACGCGCAGGGCTTCCGCCCGGACTCCGACCGCGCCGAGCTCGCCGCCTACGACGAGACCGTGCAGGCCGCCTCCGGTCTGCTCGACCTCGCCCAGCGCGCCGGCGACATCGGCAAGCCCGTGGTGCTGCCGAGCATCTTCGGCGACAAGGTCGCCGCGCTGACGATCGTCTACTCGGCGCTGGCCGCGCTGGTGCACCAGCGCGCGACCGGGCAGGGCCAGCTGGTCGAGGTGCCGATGGCCGACACGATGCTGGCGTTCAACCTCGTCGAGCACCTGCAGGGCCGGATCTTCGAACCGCCGAAGACCGACACCGGCTTCCCGCTGTCGATGACCACCGGTCACCGCGCCCGCCCCACCAAGGACGGGTTCGCGATGATCATGCCCTACTCGCCGAAGAACTTCCGCGACCTGTTCACCGCCGCCGGACGCGACGACCTCGCCGCCGATCCGCGCCTGGCAGGCGACTACATCGACGCCCGCGAGCACGGAACGGCGCTGGTCGAGCTCATGGAGTCGGTGACGCCGACGCTGACCACCGCCGAGTGGGTCCAGGTGTGCACCGAGCACAGCATCCCGGTCGGCCCGGTCCTGCGGCTCGACGAAGCCGCCGACGACCCCTACGTGCAGGAAGGCCACCTGCTCGACCTGGCCGAGCACCCCACCGAGGGCAGCTACCGGCAGGTGGGGGTCCCGATCCAGTTCTCCGCCACGCCGGCCTCCATCCGACTGCACCCGCCGATCCCCGGCCAGGACACCGACGCGGTCTTCACCGAACTCGACGAGCGCAACGAGGGGAACGCGGCATGACCACACCGAACACGACCGTGCGGACCGAGACCCGCGGCAACGCCCTGGTCATCACCATCAACCGGCCCGAGGCGCGCAACGCGATCAACGCCGACGTCGCGCACGGCATCGCCGCCGCCGTCGACGAGCTCGACGCGAACCCGCAGCTGCGGGTGGGTGTGCTGACCGGAGCGGCGGGCACCTTCAGCGCGGGCATGGACCTCAAGGCCGCCGCGCGCGGGGAATCCCCCAGCGTCGAGGACCGCGGTTTCGCCGGGATCACCGAGTTCGACAGCGCCACACCGCTGATCGCCGCCGTGGAGGGCTTCGCGATGGGCGGCGGCTTCGAACTGGCGCTGGCCTGCGACCTGGTGGTCGCGTCCTCGGGCGCGACGTTCGCGCTGCCGGAGGTCAAGCGCGGGCTGATCGCCGGTGGTGGCGGCGCGATCCGGCTGCCCAAGCGGATCCCGCACCACCTGGCCATGGAACTGCTGCTGACCGGCCGCAGCATCGACGCCGGCCGTGCCGCCGAGCTCGGCCTGGTCAACCGGGTCGCCGACGACGGCGCCGCGCTGGACGCCGCGCTGGAGCTGGCCGAGGAGCTGACCGCCAACGCGCCGCTGGCGCTGACCGCGGTCAAGCAGGTCGTCCGGCACTCCGACCGGTTGCCCGAGCCGGAGGCGTTCGCCGCCCAGCGCCGCGAGATCCGCGGTCTCCACGAGTCCGCCGACTTCGCCGAGGGCGTCCGGGCCTTCACCGAGAAGCGCGCACCGAAGTGGACGGGACAGTGAACAGCGAAGAGATCCTGCGCCGCGTGGCGACCCCGCTGGGCGCCCCGGCCTACGCACCGGCGGTCGCGCGGTTCACCGACCGCGAGTACCTCAACGTCGTCTACCGCACCGACCCCGAGGCGCTGCGCGCGGTGGTTCCCGAGCCGCTGGAGTTCGACGAGCCGCTGGTGCGCTTCGAGATCATGAACATGGGCGAGGTCACCTCGTTCGGCCCGTACGTCGAGGCGGGACAGGCGATTCCGGTGCGCTTCGGCGAGGAGCGCGGCGAGTACCTGCACGCGATGTACCTGAACAACTTCCCCGCCACCGCCGCCGGCCGCGAAGCCAGCGCCTACCCGAAGGTGATGGGCGAACCCGCGCTCGAGGTGGAGAACTCCGCGCTGGTGGGGACGCTGGACTACGGCTCGCAGCGGGTCGCGACGGCGACGATGGGCTACAAGTGGTTCCCGATGGATCTCGCCGCCGCCGAGGCCGAGATCACGGTGCCGACGTTCATGCTCAAGCTCGTCCCCGGCTACGACCACCGGCCGCGGATCGCCGAGCTCGTGCGCACCCGCATCACCGACATCACCGTCAAGCAGGCCTTCACCGGACCCGCGCGGTTGCAGCTGTTCGAGCACGCGCTGGCACCGCTGGCGGACCTGCCGGTGCGCGAGGTCGTCTCGGCCAGCCACATCATCACCGATCTCACGCTGTCGGGAGTCGAGCCCGTCCACGACTACCTGGCGGAGAGGAAGCAGTCATGAGTCCGAAGTGGACGAACGTCGCGGTGGTGGGCGCTGGGACCATCGGCCTGGCCTGGGCGGCGCTGTTCGCGCACGCCGGCCTGGAGGTCCGGGTCACCGATCCGCGCGACGACCTCGACGCGGCCGTCGACGACGCCCTGCCGATGCTCGCCGAGAGCATCCCCGGTGCCGACGTCACCGCGCTGCGCAGCCGCATCACCGCCACCGACGACCTGGCCGAGGCGGTGGAGAACGCGCAGCTGGTGCAGGAGAACGGGCCGGAGCGGCTGGAGTTCAAGCAGCAGCTGTTCGCCGAGATCGCCCGGCACGCCCCCGCGGATGCGGTGCTGGCCTCCTCCAGCTCCGGGATCGTGGCCTCCGCGATCGCCGCCGAGCTGGACGAGGACGTGGCCGCGCGGCTGCTCATCGCCCACCCGTTCAACCCGCCGCAGGTGGTGCCGCTGGTGGAGATCGTGCCCGGCGCGACGGCCGAGGAGGTCGTGCAGCAGGCGATCGCCTTCTACCGCGACCTGGGCAAGACGCCGGTGCGGATCCACAAGGAGGTCGACGGGTCCGTCGCCAACCGGTTGCAGAGCGCCCTCCTGCGCGAGTCGATCTCGCTGGTGCAGCAGGGCGTCGTGTCCGCCGAGGAACTCGACACCGTGATGAAGGCGTCGCTGGGCGGCCGCTACGCGACCATCGGCCCGTTCGAGAGCTTCCACCTCGGCGGCGGCCCCGGCGGGATCCGCCACATGATGGCCCACCTCGGCGTGGGCATGGCCGACCGCTGGGCCGAGCTGGGACGGCCGGAACTCGACGAGCCCACCATCACCTCGATCGTCGAGCAGACCGAGGCCGCCTACGGCGCGGGCCCGGAGTCCTACCGCGAACGCGCGCGCCTGCGCGACCGCAAGCACAACGCACTCAACCACGCCCTGTTCGGAATCGAAACAGGCGCGGACGCAACGATCTGACGAGGAACGACGATGCCCAAGCCCGCAATCACCAACCCCGACTTCTTCGGCTTCTACGACCTGCTCAGCGAGTCCGAGCGCACCGAGCTCGCCGAGATCCGCGAGTACCTGGAGCGCGAGGTCAAGCCGCTGGCCAACCAGGCGTGGGACACCTCGGAGTTCCCCTTCGAGGTCGTCGAGAAGTTCGCCGAGCTGCGGCTGGCCGGCTACCAGTTCGCCGAGCACGGCGACGGCAAGCCGCGGAGCCCGCTGTTCACCGGCTTCCTGAGCCTGGAGCTCAACCGGATCGACCCGTCGCTGGCCGTGTTCTCCGGCGTCCACACCGGACTCGCGATGGGAAGCATCTACCACGGCGGTGACCAGGAGCAACGCGATCGCTGGATCCCGGACATGGTGGAGATGAACCGGATCGGCGCGTTCGCGCTGACCGAGCCCGAGGGCGGCTCCGACGTCGCCGGCGGCATGCGTACCACCGCCCGCAAGGAGGGCGATGAGTGGGTGCTCAACGGCGCCAAGCGCTGGATCGGCAACGGCACCTTCGCCGACCTGATCGTGGTGTGGGCGCGCGACGAGGCCGACGGCAACGTCAAGGGCTTCGTGGTGGAGAAGGAAACTCCCGGCTTCACCGCCACCAAGATCGAGGGCAAGATCGCGCTGCGCACGGTGCAGAACGCCGACATCACCCTCACCGACGTGCGGGTTCCGGAGGCCAACCGGTTGCAGCAGGTCAACAGCTTCCGCGACACCGCGAAGGTGCTGGCCATGACCCGCGGCGGCGTCGCGTGGCAAGCGCTGGGCGTGGCGGTGCGCGCCTACGAGCTGGCTCGCGAGTACGCGGTGAACCGCGTGCAGTTCGGCAAGCCGATCGGCGCCTTCCAGATGATCCAGGACCTGCTGGTCAAGATGCTGGGCAACATCACCGCCATGTTCGGCGTCGTGGTGCGGCTCAACGAACTGGTGGCGCAGGGTTCCGGAAGCGCCGAGCAGGCGGCGCTGGCCAAGGCGTTCACCACCACCAAGATGCGCGAGGTCGTGTCCTGGGCCCGGGAGCTGTTCGGCGGCAACGGAATCGTTTTGGACCACGAGATCGCGAAGTTCTTCGCCGACGCCGAGGCGGTCTACTCCTTCGAGGGCTCCCGGGAGATGAACACGCTGATCGTCGGCAAGTCGATCACCGGCCACAGCGCCTTCGCGTGAGGACCGGCTTCGGAATCCGACCTGCTCGGCGGTGCGGCTAGCGGAACCTCAGCGGCTCCGCTCGGGAGCGCGCCCACCGATGTCCGCTTCAGATGAGACCCGTTCGGGTACTTGCGCTCCAGTCCTCCCGATCTCAACCAAAAATTTACGCAGTCCCCCCGAGAGACGGCCGCTCACCTCGATTTCCGAGGTGGGCGGCCTTCCTACGGCCTCGCGCTCAAATCGTCCATCCGCCCAATGGAGGCATCGTTGAGCGGAAAGGTCCAATTCAGCGGCCGAGCGCACTATCATCACGCCGAGTGATACTTTTGATCATTAGTGGAGCACCAGTAGTCCCCGGTGGCGCCCCCGACGTTTCGGCACCGCGGTGCCCGTCACCGAAAACCCCGTACCAAGGACGCTGATGTCTGAAAGCCCCTTACCCGCGATCCAAACCGACCGAGCCCCCGAAGCCCCACCCCACAACGATCTTCGGGCGAAGCTGCAGCGGCTGGTCGTGGCGTCCCTGGCCGCGACGGCGCTGATCGGGACCGCCACGGCGGTCACGCTGGTCTTCGTCCCTCCGCCCGAACTGCGCTACACCGTCCTCGCGGTGGGCATCGTCGCCAGCATCGCCGTCGTGGTCATCGGATACCTGCGCGCGAACACGCTGGCCGACGACGTCGACCGGCGCATCCACGAATCCGGCCACGACGCCCAGGCCAGGCTGCAGGAGTCGCTGCGCAACTCCCACCAGTGGATCGAGTCGCTGCGCGGCACCGTCGCCCAGGGAACCCGCGAACTGCCCCAGCTCGTCGAGCAGATCCAGTCCGGCCAGCAGCCCGCGCCGAAGTGGCCCACGGGCGAGCCGGTCACCGGCAACCCCTACGAGCTGCTCGCCCACGAGCTCCGGCAGGCCCAGATGGCCGTCGAGTTCGCGCTGGTCCGCATGCAGAGCGAGCCCGCGCAGGCCAACATCGACCCCAGCGTCGCGGTCTTCGCCAACCTCGCCCGACGCGTGCAGTCCCTGGCTCACCGCGCCATCCAGCGGCTCGACGAGCTGGAGCAGCAGGTCGAGGACCCGGACCTGCTCAAGGGCCTGTTCGCGGTGGACCACCTGGTCACCGGCGTGCGCAGGCAGGCCGAATCCCTCGCCGTGCTCGGTGGTTCGATGCCGCGGCGGCAGTGGAGCAAGCCGGTCGCGATGTACACCGTGCTGCGCTCCGCGGTGGCCGAGGTCGAGCACTACGCCCGCGTCAAGGTGATCCCGCCGGTCGACGGCACGCTGCACGGCCACGCCGTCGCCGACGTCATCCACCTCATCGCCGAGCTGGTGGAGAACGCCACCGCGTTCTCCGAGCCCGACACTCAGGTGAGCATCAACAGCCAGATCGTCACCGCCGGTCTGGCCATCGACATCCGCGACCGCGGCCTGGGCATCGACCAGCGCAGCCGGGTCACGCTCAACGGGCTGCTCACCAACCCCGACGACGTCGACCGGGACGCGCAGCTGCGCGACGGCCGCATCGGCCTGTACGTGGTGGCGCAGCTGGCGCACCGGCACCACATCGGCGTCGAGCTCGAGAACAACATGTACGGCGGCACCGACGCGCACGTGGTCATCCCCAACAACCTGCTGGGCGAGACCGACATCGAGCCGGACGAGTCCGCCGCGCAGAGCTCCAGCAGCGTGCTGTCCACCGTCGAACCGCAGGTCAACGGCCACGACTCGCGCGGATCGCTGATGCCCTCGCCGGCGCAGACGTTCAACAGCGGTCGCCACACCGGCCAGCAGCCCGTCCACGCGACCGGGCCGCAGCCAGCGGTCCGCGAGGAGCGCCCCGCCCAGCAGCAGCACAACCCCTACGGGCGCCACTCCGGCGCCGTGCCGGAGGCTCCCCCGGTGACGACCTCCGGTCCGGTCAACGCCGACAACGCAGAACGGCCCGCGCTACCCCGGCGCGACCGCACGCGCAGCTACCTGGTCCCGCAGCTCGCGGAGAGCTCCTCCACGCCCGAGGAGAAGCCGCGGGGCGGACCGAGCCCCAGCCTGTACGCGTCCTTCCGCTCGGGTGTCGAGGGCGGCGTTTCGGACGACAAACCAGGCCAGGGCTGACCCCGCACCACACCCCTCCCCCGCACAAGATCTGCCCCCGCGCAGTGAGAAGAGTCAGGAGACGTTTTCCACAATGGCCAATGACGCAGCGGGCTCGTCGTCCGACCTGAGTTGGCTACTCGCCGACCTGCTCCGACGAGTCCCGCACACCCGCTGTGCCCTGCTCGCCTCGACCGACGGAATCAAGCGGTACTACAGAGGGCTCGACAACGACGAGGCCGACGCCCTCGCCGCTTGGGCCGCCGCGCAGTGCTCGCTGGCCCGCAACGGCGGCCGCCGCTTCGGCATGGACGGTGGTGGCGTCCGCCAGGTCGTCGTCGAGTTCAACGACCTGGTCGTGTTCGTCTCCGCCGCCGGTAGCGGTGCCGTGCTCGTCGTGCTGGCCACCCCGGAAGCCGACGCCGCGGTGCTCGGCTACGAGATCGCCCAGCTCGTCAAGCGAGTCCCGAACCACCTGGCTACCCCCATGCGGCAGCCCACCGCCGCGCGGAGCACCGGTGAGATGGGCAGGTGAGCATGCCCGGACCATCGGACAAACCGTGGTTGGACAACGAAGCCGGACCGCTGCTGCGCCCGTACTCGCTGACCAACGGCCGGACCGAACCCAGCGAACCGCTGTCCCTGCAGTCGCTGGTGCGGTCCACAGGGCGCTTCTCACCGGAACGCATCGAACCGGTTCACGCCAAGATGCTGACGCTCTGCCGGCACGCCACCTCGGTCGCCGAGGTCGCTGCTCACCTGCGGCAACCCGCCGTAGTCACCAAAGTCCTGCTCTCCGATCTCATCGACTGGGGAGCGCTCACCACCCACGCACCCGCCGACGTGCCGAAGCGCGATCAACTGGAGGCTTTGCTGAATGGGCTCCAACAGCTCTGAGCCATTCCCGACCTCGTTCAAGTTCCTCATAGCGGGTGGGTTCGGAGTCGGTAAGACCACGTTCATCCATTCGGTCAGCGAGATCGAGCCGCTGACCACGGAGGAGACGCTCACCGTCGCCAGCGTCGGGCACGACGACCTGACCGGCGTCGGGGACAAGAACACGACCACCGTGGCGATGGACTTCGGTCGAATCACGTTCGACCCGCAGAACATCGTGCTGTTCCTGTTCGGCACGCCGGGTCAGGACCGGTTCTGGTTCATGTGGGACGACCTGGTCGACGGTGCCCTGGGCGCGGTCGTCCTGGCCGACACGCGTCGGCTGGAGGACTGCTTCGCGGCCGTGGAGTTCTTCGAGCGACGCGGAATCGATTTCCTCGTGGCGGTCAACCAGTTCGAGAACAGCTTCCGCTACCAGCCCGAGGAGGTGCGGCGAGCGCTGGACATCAAACCGCACATCCCGGTCGTGCTCTGCGATGCGCGCGACCGCCGCTCCGCGGCCTCGGTGCTGGTGCAGCTGATCGAGCACGTGATGGAGACCCGCGCCTTATGACCCCGCCCCGAATCCCCCAACTCAATCGGAGTTTCTCGTGACGACCTTCGATGCTGCCGGACACCGGCACTTCAGCCCCGTCGACGCGCACGCGCACGAGCGTGCGGCGCGGCTGCGCCAGCTCGGCCTGGGCGACGCCGGAGATCCCGAGTTCGACGCGTTCGCGCAACGCGTCGCCCAGACCCTCGGCGTGCCCAACGCGATGGTCAACTTCATCACCGACACCCACCAGTACCTGGGTGGTCTGTTCACCAAGGTGGCGGGGATGGAAGACCCGAACTCCGACGCCGACCCGCGTTCGGCTCCGATGGAGACGGGCTACTGCCCGCACGTCATCGCCCGCCGGATGGCGCTGGTCCTCGAAGACGTCTGCGACTACCCGCGTTTCGCGGGCAACGACGTCGTGGACAAGATGAACGTCCGCTCCTACCTGGGGGCTCCGCTGATCGACCGCACCGGCATGGCGCTGGGCACGGTCTGCGTCATCGACAGCGAGGTGCGCCCGTGGGGCCGCGACGGCCTCAACGCCATCAAGGCGCTGGCCGGCGAAGGCGTCGATCTGATCCACCGCCGCGAGCGGGACCGCCAGGCGGGCTGAGCACCACCTGCGACGAGGGGGCGGGACCGGCACGGCGGTCCCGCCCCCTCGATGCTCTCCGCGGTCCTCAGCCCCGGCGCAGGAGCAGGTCCAGGTCGTGCTGGATGCCCGGCCTGCGCTGCTCGACGTTGCCGATGGACAGCTCGAACTCGCCGATGTGGCGAGCGAGCTCGTCCACCGTCGGCAGCTCCACGAACGGCTTGCTGTCCTCGGCGACGCGCAGCTTGTCGAGGAGCTGCTGCTCGCTCCAGGACGCCGTGTGGGAGTACATCGAGGAGCGGTTGCGCCCGTCGGCGGTGAGCACCGCCATGATCGCCCAGCAGGCCAGTTCACCGATCTGGCTGGCCAGGATGTGCCGCTGCTGCCCATCCGCGGTCGTGGTGGTGGTCAGCTTGTCGATCCGGGACACGTGCTCGGCGAGCTTCGGGTCGACGTCGAAGTCGTCGAAGATCGAGAAGAACTGCTGCGGGTGCTTGAGGATCGTCGACCCGAGGTAGACCGTGATGGCCTCGGTGCTGCCCTCGAAGATCCGGAACAGCCGGTAGTCGCGGTAGAACTGGCCGACGACGTTGGTGTCGACGAACCCGCGCGCGCCGAGCAGCTGCACGCACCGGTCGACGACCTGCCACATCAGCTCGCAGCCGAGGATCTTCGCCGCGAAGTAGAACGGCTCGGGGAGCTCGCGACCGGAGTCGAGCCGGTCGGCCATGTGCTCGACCAACGTCTCGACCGCCTGCGTCGCGGCCACCGATTCGGCGATGATCTGCTGGATGCGGCCGTTCTCGGCGAGGTTGCCGGTGGCGACCTCGCGACGCCGGGCGAAGCGTTGCGTCAGCTCCAGCGCTCGCATCGCCGCGCCGAGCGCACCGGTGGCGAGCATGAGCCTGCCCCGGGTGAACGCGGTCTTGGCGGCCACCAGGCCCTTGCCCTCCTCGCCGAGCAGGCGCTCGGCCGGGACGTGCAGGTTCTCCAGGCTGAGGCTGTTCTGCGGAACGGCCTTGAGGCCGAGCGTGACCACCTCCGGTCCGCGCACGAAACCGGGTGAGGAGGAGTCGACGAGGAACCCGGTGATCCCGGCGTCCTGCCCGTTCTCGTCGGTCAGACGCGCGAAGACGTTGACGTAGTTGGCGTCGGCACCCAGCGAGATCCATTGCTTGCCACCGTTGAGGACATAGGAGCCGTCCGGCTGCTTGGTGGCGCTGCTGGAGATCGCGCGCACGTGCGATCCCATGCTCTGCTCGCTGATCGCGCTGGTCACCAGCCTCCGGCCTTGCGCGAGCTCGGGCAGCACGGCCGAGCGCACGTCCTCGCTGGCGAAGTCCTGGATCGGTGGGACGCCGAGGGTGTTGTGCACCGCGAGCAGGATGAGCAGGTTGCAGTCGATCGCACCGGCCTGCCTCCACACTCTGAGGGTGTCGGAATGGGAGAGTTCCTGACCCTGGTAGCGCTTGGGGATTTGCACGCCGAACAGGCCCGCGTTGGCGAGGTCGGGGATCAGGGAGAGCTGGAAGCCACGACGCTCGTCCATTCGCCGGGAGTCGAGTTGCTCTCTGCTGTACCTGCGCAGGAAATCGAGCATCTCCGACGCCGCGCCGGGGTGCGGGGAACCGCTTTCGGTCGACTCCATTCCGTTTGGTCCTTCCTGGGAAAGGCTCTCGCGAGGGGGTGGTCGCGAATGGGGGGGATTCGGGCACGTTTGATAGGACGAACGGGCACCGCACCGGAATTCGGCGCGGGTGGATTACCGCGTTCGTCGTCTCATTCGTTCCGCTGAGGTGAGAGGGCGACCCCATCTTCAGACGCGCGCTGACACCGGCCCGAGCAGTGGGGATGCCCGGGGCGCAACCACGGTGTTGATCTACCGGAGAGAAGGAGGCGGCACGTCTTCAGCATTGGGGATGTCGAGGTTGCCCAGTCCTGCCGCGTTCACGTGACGCAGGCTCGATCTCGGATCGGATCGCCGTCGGACCCCGGAGGGTACGAGGTCTTGGCGATCGGTCGAGATCCATGGCGAAAACTCCGTTTCTTCGCAAGCCGGCACTGTCCACGTGAGCACAGCCGGAGTGGGAAAATACCGTAGCCCACCAATTCGGGGTACCCCCTTTGCGGTGAGCCGAACAACGGACCGTAATCACCGCTGGTGGCGAGAACCTGAGAACTCTGTAAGGAAATCACCTTAACCGGAGTGCGGATTCTCGAAATCCAAGTCCTCTGTGGACGGGAACGGGAATTGTCCGAGGTCACGAGCAGAACTCGGCAGTAGGCTCGAAACGCCCGTCGCGGGCTGAAACCCGGCGGGCACGCCCGATCGCGGAAGGCGAGATCTTGATCACCTTCCGCGATCGCGGCTCATTCGATGCCTGCGGCGTCCATTCCGCGGATCTCCTTCTTCAGGTCGGCGATCTCGTCGCGCAACCTGGCCGCCAGCTCGAACTGCAACTCCCGCGCGGCGTTCATCATCTGGTCGTTGAGCTGCTGCACCAGGTCCGCCATCTCGGCGCGCGGCATCCCGGAGATGTCGCGGTCCTCCAGCAGGCCGGCGCTGGCCACCGCCTCGCCCGAAGGCTTCTTCCCGCGCGAGGTGTTGCGGCCCGAACCGCCCACCGACACCGACTCCTCGGTGTCCTCAGCCTCGCTGTAGACGCGGTCGAGGATGTCGGCGATCTTCTTGCGCAGCGGCTGCGGATCGATGCCGCGCTCTTCGTTGTAGGCGATCTGCTTGGCACGGCGCCGGTTGGTCTCGTCGATGGCGTGCTGCATCGAATCGGTGATCCGGTCGGCGTACATGTGCACCTGGCCGGAGACGTTGCGCGCGGCACGCCCGATGGTCTGCACCAGCGACGTCCCGGAGCGCAGGAAGCCCTCCTTGTCGGCGTCCAGGATCGACACCAGAGAGACCTCCGGCAGGTCCAGGCCCTCGCGCAGCAGGTTGATGCCGATCAGCACGTCGTACTCGCCGAGCCGCAGCTGCCGCAGCAGCTCCACCCGCCGCAGGGTGTCGACCTCCGAGTGCAGGTAGCGCACCCGGATGCCCAGCTCCAGCAGGTAGTCGGTGAGGTCCTCGGCCATCTTCTTGGTCAGCGTCGTCACCAGCACCCGCTCGTCGCGGTCGGCGCGCTCGCGGATCTCGTGCACCAGGTCGTCGATCTGGCCCTCGGTCGGCTTGACGACGACCTCCGGGTCGATCAGACCCGTCGGGCGGATGACCTGCTCGACGAACTCGCCGCCGGCCTGCGCCATCTCGTACGGGCCGGGCGTGGCCGACAGGTAGACGGTCTGGCCGATGCGGTCGGAGAACTCCTCGAAGGTCAGCGGCCGGTTGTCCAGCGCGCTGGGCAGCCGGAAGCCGTGCTCGACCAGCGTCCGCTTCCGGGACGCGTCGCCTTCGTACATGCCGCCGATCTGCGGGACCGTCACGTGCGACTCGTCGACGATGAGCAGGAAGTCGTCCGGGAAGTAGTCGATCAGCGTCGCCGGCGCCGAACCCGCCTCGCGGCCGTCGATGTGCCGCGAGTAGTTCTCGATGCCCGAGCAGAACCCGACCTGGCGCATCATCTCGATGTCGTACTGGGTGCGCATCCGCAGCCGCTGGGCCTCCAGCAGCTTGTTCTGCTTCTCCAACCGACCCAGCTGGTCTTCGAGCTCGCCCTCGATGGCGCGGATCGCCTTGTCCATCCGCTCCGGACCGGCGACGTAGTGGGTGGCCGGGAAGATCCGCAGCTCCTGCACCTCGCGGACGATCTCACCGGTCAGCGGGTGCAGGTAGTAGAGCCGGTCGATCTCGTCGCCGAAGAACTCCACCCGCACCGCCAGCTCCTCGTAGGCGGGGATGATCTCGACGGTGTCGCCGCGCACCCGGAAGGTGCCGCGGGCGAAGGCGATGTCGTTGCGGCTGTACTGCACGTCGACCAGCGCGCGCAGGAACACGTCGCGATCGATCTCGCCGCCGACGGCCAGCGGGATCGCGCGGTCGAGGTAGGACTGCGGCGTGCCCAGGCCGTAGATGCAGGACACCGAGGAGACCACCACGCAGTCCCGGCGGGAGAGCAGGTTCGAGGTGGCGGAGTGGCGCAGCCGCTCGACGTCCTCGTTGATCGAGGAGTCCTTCTCGATGTAGGTGTCGGTCTGCGGGACGTAGGCCTCGGGCTGGTAGTAGTCGTAGTAGCTGACGAAGTACTCCACGGCGTTGTCCGGGAAGAACCCGCGCAGCTCGTTGGCCATCTGGGCGGCCAGCGTCTTGTTCGGCTCCAGCACCAGCGTGGGGCGCTGCACCCGCTCGACCAGCCACGCGGTGGTGGCCGACTTGCCGGTGCCGGTGGCGCCGAGCAGCACCACGTCCTTCTCGCCGGAGTTGATCCGCCGCTCCAGATCCTCGATGGCCTGCGGCTGGTCCCCGGCCGGGTCGTAGTCGCTGACCATGCGGAACCGGGCGTCGGTCCGGGGGATGTCGCCAACCGGGCGGAACTCGGAGTGCGCCAGCACGGAGTCGTCAGGGCGCTCAGTCGCAAAAGCCACGTCGCCCAGCGTACGAGCCACCACCGACATCATGTTGCGTCACGGGGTGCCATCCGGCCGATGAGGGCGGACAATGGGATGCGTCACCGGCCCCGACCGATGGGAGGTGACCTGCGAACAGTGGAAGAGAGATAGCGGGCGCGGCGTGCTTCGGACGTCGCGCCCGCCTCATGCCGTCGCTTAGAGTGTCGTTGTGACCACTCAGCGGGAGATCGCCGAGCGTCTGGGACTGCCCGTGCATCCGCCGAAGACCGAGGTCTTCGACCTCTCGGCGGGCACCAACACCGACCCCAAAGGCCACGTGCGCACCGTGAGCCGCTTCCGCCGCGAGCCCTTCGGGCTCTACCTCGCCCGGCCGCTGCCGGGGCAGCCCAAGATCGCCGCGCTGGAGTCGTGGCTGCTGCCCTCGCTCGGGCTGCGGGTGACCCGCTGGTACTGGCGGCCCGGTTTCGAACGCGACCTCGACTACTACCTCGATCTGGTGGACGTCGAATCGAGTGACACCCAATGGCGGACCGTCGACCACTACCTGGATCTGGAAGTGCGCCAGGGTCGGGGCGTGGAACTGCTCGACGTCGATGAATTCGTGCTCGCGGTCCAATCCGGACTTCTCGAACCGGAGACGGCCGAGCGCGCGATGCGGCGGGCCACCGCGGCGCTGGAGGGGATCACCCGCTGCGGCTACGACCTGCCGAAGTGGTTGCGCACCAACGACATCGAGCTGTCGTGGAGTGGACAACCCACCCAAGATCCCGTACCCGGGCCGCGTTCGCTACCGCCAGCGGAGTGATCATCACCGCTGGTCCCCGCGCAATTCTCGGCGCCCACTGACCATTGCGGAAAAGTTATGTGAAAAACCGGTGCTGATGATCTCGTTGCCGGTTTTCGCGGCTACTCTCTGAAACTGTGAGCGCTGCGATTTCCCCCAAAATGATGGAAGTCATCGATCTCTTCAGCTCGCAGCGCAGACATCCTTCCGGTTACGTGCACCAGCTGGAGGTCTGCCACGTCGAGCGGTGGGGGCTTGCCGTGGAGTGCCCGACTCCGCAGGCCCCGGAGCACGACGTCGAGGTCACCTGGATACTGGCCGACCTGGGTCTGCGCCTGACGAAGTTCCGCCCGCGCAACCGGCACTCCCGCCCGAGCCCGAGCACGCTCACCGCGGTCACCATCCACCGCGACACCCGCTCCTGGGCCACCACGGACCTCCTGCTCGGCCTGGAGCTCTCGGATCGGGGTCGGCCCCGCATCACCAGGGCCGCGGAGTTCGCCTCCGCGGTGGCCACCGGCGCCATCCGCCAGAGCGAGGCCGACTACGCGTTCCAGACGGTCCACCGCACGCTCGACGAGGTCAGCCTCCACCGGTCGATCGACCAGTGGCTCGCCTACCGAGGCATCTTCGACCCCTGGTAACCCGCCCCCACAAGCCGTCCCCGATTTCCACGGAACCCAGGTCCCCGATTTCAGTGGAACCCGGGCCTCCGACTTCCACTGAAGTCCGGGTTCCGATTTCAGTGGAACTCAGGGTTCCGATTTCCACTGAGATCCGGGACCCCGGCGGTGGGAACGAAGGATCAGGGAGTCCAGTGGGTGGCGTCTGCCCAGGTCATGGCTCTGGGGAGGTTCGCGGCGAACCAGGGTTCTTTGGCCTCGGCGTAGCCCTCGTGGTCCTGGTCGTCGGCGTGAGCCTCGGCGGCCTGTCGCTTCGTCGCGAGGTAGTCCTCGCGGGCCTGGGGGTCCGCCCGGAGCCAGTCGGGGAACAGCAGGGCCACCCGCCAGGCCGCGGTGCCCTCGACCCGGACGTGCAGGTTCACGTGGCGACCGGGATCCGCCGCGGCGTGGAGGCGCTTGGCCCACTGCTCCGGCTCCGGGGCGAAGTCGTGGGAGTGATCGTGGTCGCTGCCGGGCACGACTGGGAAGCCCGCGTCGCTCAGTGGTTCTGCCAGGGCGTCGGCGTCGGCGAGGGTGCGGACGGTGAGCTGGAGGTCGATGACGTCCTTGGCGGTGATCGGCACCGAGGTGGAGCCGACGTGGTCGACGCGCACCGCGCGCTGCCCCGCCGCTCGCTCCACGCGAGCGATCAGCCGCCGGGCCTGGGCCGCCCACTCCGGATCCCGGTCGACGAGCTTCGGTGGCATGGGTTGGGCCCGCCGACGGTGCCGCATGTTCTGCTCGAAGGGCACCAGGCGGTCCCGCCACAGCTCGTCGACGCTCGTCAGCAGGTCCTCGACCGAGCCCGCGTTGTCCAGCCACACGTCGGCGGCCTCGCGCCGCTGCTCGTCGGTGGCCTGGGCGGCGATGCGCGCGCGTGCGTCGTGCTCGGCGAGCCCGCGCTCGATCAGCCGCCGCACCCGGACGTCCTCATCGGCATCGACGACGATCACCAGGTGATAATGCGGGGAGTATCCCGCCTCCACGAGCAGCGGGATGTCGTGCACCAGCACCGAGTCGGCGGGCGCTTCGGCCATCCGCTTCGCGGTCAGCTCGGCGACCTTGGGGTGCACGATCGCGTTGAGGTCGAGCCGGGACTGCTCGTCGGCGAACGCCGTGGCCGCCAGGGCCGGCCGGTTCAGGGCACCGGACTCGTCCAGGATCGCCTCGCCGAACCGCTCGACCAGTTCGGCCAACCCCGCGCTGCCGGGCTCGACGACCTCGCGCGACAGGGCGTCGGCGTCGATCACCACCGCGCCGAGCTCGGCCAGCCGCCGAGCCACCGTCGACTTGCCCGATCCGATGCCTCCGGTCAAACCCACGCGCAACATGCGCTACATCCTGCCAGCTGATCACCCGTCTGTGAGGGGGCAGTTCTGGTCGGGCGAACCGGACATTGCTCTTGGACGGACCAGAGCAGCCCAAGACGCGAAGCGGCCCCGCATCCACGGGGGATGCGGGGCCGCTTCGGACTTCAGCCTTCAGGCGTCAGTGCTCACGCACCACCGGAGAGCTTCTCGCGGAGGGCGGCCAGCTGGGCGTCGCTCGCGAGCGAGCCGCTGTCCTGCTGCTCGTCGTTCGAAGCCGACGAGTAGTTGCCGCCACCGGTCGGAGCCGGCTGCTCGTCGTCGCCACCACCGGCGGCCGCGGCAGCCGCGGCCTCGGCGTCGGCCTGACGGGCCTTCGTGATCTGCGCGATGTGCTTCTCGTAGCGGGTGTGCGCCTCGGCGTACTGGCGCTCCCACTCCTCGCGAGCCGACTCGAAGCCTTCCTGCCACTCCTGGGTCTCCGGATCGAAGCCCTCGGGGTAGATGTAGTTGCCTTCGTTGTCGTACTCGGCAGCCATGCCGTACTGGGTCGGGTCGAACTCCGAGTCGGGGCTGAAGCCCTCGTTGGCCTGCTTCAGCGACAGGGAGATCCGGCGACGCTCGAGGTCGATGTCGATGACCTTGATCATCACCTCGTCGCCGACCTGGACGACCTGCTCCGGGATCTCCACGTGGCGCTCGGCCAGCTCGGAAATGTGGACCAGGCCCTCGATGCCCTCGTCGACGCGGACGAACGCACCGAACGGCACCAGCTTGGTGACCTTGCCCGGCACGATCTGGCCGATCGCGTGGGTGCGGGCGAACTGACGCCACGGGTCTTCCTGGGTGGCCTTCAGCGACAGCGAGACGCGCTCGCGGTCCATGTCGACGTCGAGGACCTCGACGGTGACTTCCTGGCCGACCTCGACAACCTCGGACGGGTGGTCGATGTGCTTCCAGGACAGCTCGGAGACGTGCACCAGACCGTCGACTCCACCGAGGTCGACGAACGCACCGAAGTTGACGATGGAGGACACGACGCCCTTGCGGACCTGGCCCTTCTGCAGCTGGTTGAGGAACTCGCTGCGGACCTCGGACTGGGTCTGCTCCAGCCAGGCGCGACGGGACAGGACCACGTTGTTGCGGTTCTTGTCCAGCTCGATGATCTTGGCTTCGAGCTCGCGGCCGACGTAGGGCTGCAGGTCGCGGACACGACGCATCTCGACCAGGGACGCCGGCAGGAAGCCGCGCAGTCCGATGTCGAGGATGAGGCCGCCCTTGACGACCTCGATGACGGTGCCCTTGACGGGCTCGTCCTTCTCCTTGAGCTCCTCGATGGTGCCCCAGGCACGCTCGTACTGGGCGCGCTTCTTGGAGAGGATCAGTCGGCCTTCCTTGTCCTCCTTCTGGAGAACAAGCGCCTCGACGAAGTCACCAACGGTGACGACCTCGGCGGGGTCGACGTCGTGCTTGATCGACAGTTCCCGGGACGGGATGACGCCCTCGGTCTTGTAGCCGATGTCAAGCAGCACCTCGTCACGGTCGACCTTGACGATGGTGCCCTCAACAATGTCCCCATCGTTGAAGTACTTGATGGTCTGGTCGACGGCGGCGAGGAAGTCCTCCTCCGTCCCGACGTCGTTCACTGCGACCTGCGGCTTGGTGGCGGCTGCAGTCGGGACGGTGGTGGTGTCGGTGGACATCAGGTGGGTTGCTCCGGTACGGATAGGTTGGTCGCTGGTTCTACGCTTGTGCCGCGCCACGGCCGGTTTCGTCCGGTCCAGCGGGTAGCCGGACCTGCGGATTCCGTTTTGCCGAACGGCCTTCACAACCCGGTCTGAACCGGGCCGCGGAAGCCGCCGAGAAAAAGACCCACGGCGCGGGCGGTATCGTACGCGCTTTCTCGATCGCCGGGCAAACCGCGGTACCCCTGGATGGCAGACGGGCTTCGGACGCGCGACACAATCTCTTCACGTCCACGCCCTGAACCACCTTCACCCGGGGGAATCCTTGACACATCCCGACGAGCCGGAAAACGCCAGCTCCCAGAATAGCTCGGCTGAGCAGTTGCTGGGGACGGTCGGTGTCCGCAAGCGCAGCGTGGACGCCGCGGAGTCGCGTTCGGCGAACCGGCTGTGGTGGGACGCCGACGCCGACGACTACCACGCCGAGCACGGCGACTTCCTCGGCGACGACGACTTCGTCTGGTGCCCGGAGGGCCTGCGCGAGGAGCACGCCGGCCTGCTCGGCGACGTGCGCGGCAAGCGGGTCCTGGAGGTCGGCTGCGGTGCGGCGTCGTGCGCGCGCTGGCTGGCCGGGCAGGGTGCCCAGGCCGTTGGCCTGGACATCTCCGCCGGAATGCTGCGGCACGGGGTCGACGCCGCGAAGCGCAGCGGGACGCACGTGCCGCTGGTCCAGGCCAGCGCCGACCTGCTGCCCTTCGCCACCGACAGCTTCGACCTGGCCTGCTCGGCGTTCGGCGGAGTGCCATTCGTCGCCGACGTGGGCGCGGTGTTCCGCGAGGTGGCCCGGGTGCTGCGGCCGGGCGGCAAGTGGGTGTTCGCCGTCACTCACCCGATGCGGTGGATCTTCCCGGACGACCCGGGGCCGACGGGCCTGACGGCGACGAACTCCTACTTCGACCGCACCCCCTACCTGGAGATCGACGGCGACGGCCGCGCCACCTACGTCGAGCACCACCGCACGCTGGGCGACTTCGTGCGGGCGCTGTCGGGCGCCGGGATGCGCTTGACCGATCTGATCGAACCGGAGTGGCCCGAGGGGCACACTCAGATCTGGGGGCAGTGGAGCCCGCTCCGCGGCAGGCTGTTCCCCGGAACCGCGATCTTCGTGTGCGCGCTCGACTGAGGCGTCCACCGGCCGGCTCGCTCGGCGCTGCGGGGAGCGGAACCTCAGGCGGTGGAGGAGGCGACTTCACCGCTCGGCCGACGTCCACGCCTGCGCCCGGGAGGCGCGGGCCCTAGGTGTGAGGAGCCCCGGTGGCGACCGCGCAGGATTTGATGCAGGCCCAGTTCGCGCGGTTCGCCGCCCTGGACCCGCAGTTACCGCAGGACCAGTTCGTGCCGACCGACGCCGAGCCGGTGGCGGCGCGGACCCCCGACGGGCACGCGGTGGCGGGGCTGGTCACGCACACCTCGAACCCGGAGGGCTCGGCGCGCGGGCTGTGGCAGGCCGGCGAGGCGTTCGAGCTGTTCCCGATCATCGGCGAGCACCCCCGCGCGGGGATGGATTCGCTGCTGGGCGCGTGGCGGGAATGGCTGGGCGAGCAGGACGACCCGGGGCCGAACTCCTCGGCGATGGTGGTCTGGCCGAGCCATGACGTGCAGGCCACGCGGGCGTTGCTGGATCACGGCTTCCTGCCGCTGTCGGTGCTCGCGATTCGATCACCCACCCCGGTCGCAGATACGGAACTGTCTGGTACCGTAAAGGTGCGTCGCGCCGGACCGGCCGACCTGGACGCCGTCGTCGAGCTCACCCTCACCGAGCTCGAATACGCCGCCCTCGTCGGAACCGCCACGTACCGCTCCGATGCCGCGCAGCTGAAGCGGACCGCCGCCCGAGTGCGCCTGCACTCCGACGATCCCGTCTGGCTCGCGGAGCAGGACGGCACGCCCGTCGCGGTCGCGGAATGCGGCTGGATCGACACCGGCAAGTCCCCGCGGGCTTACCGGCTGCGCCCCGGCTCGTGGGGATACGTCAACTGCGTGTCGGTGCACGAGAAGGCGCGCGGCACCGGCATCGGCAGGCACTTGATGTCGGTGGTGCACAACGAGTTCGTGCGCCGGGGCGCCATCGGCAGCTTCCTGTACTACAACCCGCCCAACCCGCTGTCCTCGGTGTTCTGGCCCCGCCAGGGATACCGGCCACTGTGGACGATGTGGGAGGTGCGCCCGGCCACCGCACTGCGCTGACCCCGATCCGGGGCCTGCGCGCAGGTCCTAGAGGATCGAGGAGAAGGCGTGGAGATCGTCGCCACCGGCGTCGAGGTCATCGGCGCACACGGGCCGCTGCTGGCCCCCACCTCACTCCGGGTCGCCGACGGCCAGACCCTGCTGGTCACCGGCGAAGCCGGGACCGGCAAGACCGCGCTCGCGCTGGCCCTGTCCGGACGGCTCAAGCCCAGCAGCGGCAGCATCCGGCTGGACGGCTCGGCCGACGCGGACCGGCTGCGCCGCGCCGTCGCCGTCGTCGATGCCCCGCAGATCACCGAACCGGACGACTCCCTGCAGGTCCGCGACGTGACCGCCGAAGGTCTGGCACTGGCCCGGCGCGGTTCGACCCGCCGCAAGGTGCGCGACTGGCTGGCCGAGCGCGAACTGCCCGGCGACGTCCGGTTCGAGAACCTCACCGCGCACCAGCGCACCCGGTTGCTGGTCGACCTGGCCTGCGAGTCCCGCACCACGCGCGCGCTGGTGCTCGACTGCCCCGACCGCCACGGCGACGACCCGCAGCTCTGGCACTCCCTGGCCACCGCCCGCGCCGAAGGAGGCATGGCGGTG
Organism: Saccharopolyspora terrae; assembly: GCF_004348435.1. Lineage (NCBI taxonomy): Bacteria > Bacillati > Actinomycetota > Actinomycetes > Pseudonocardiales > Pseudonocardiaceae > Saccharopolyspora > Saccharopolyspora terrae. The sequence continues at coordinate 38,096 of NZ_SMKS01000036.1, forward strand.
GTCGTGCTCTGCTCCACGCACTCCGCCGACAAGCTCGGAGCGCCCGCCGTCCGCATCGGCGCGGACGACAAGTCCACTTCGGCCGGTTGACACCTGAAGGTCCGTGATGACTACTTTCCGGCTCGCCGCAACGGAATTGCGACGACTGACCTCGGGCAAGCTGCCCAAGCTCGCGCTGCTGGCGGTCACCTTGGTGCCGCTGCTCTACGGCGCGATGTACATCTACGCCAACTGGGATCCCTACGGGAAGCTCGACTCGGTTCCCGCCGCGGTCGTCATCGACGACACCGGTGCCCAGAAGGAGGACGGCCAGCCGCTCAACGCCGGCCAGGACGTCTACGAGGAGCTCCTCGACTCCGGCACGTTCTCCTGGACCCGCACCGATCTCCAGCACGCCCAGGCGGGCGTGGCCAACGGCGACTACACCTTCGCGCTGGTGGTCCCCCGGGACTTCTCCCACGCCCTGGTCTCCCCCGCCGACTTCGAGCCGCGGCAGGCCAAGCTGCAGCTGATCACCAACGACGCGAACAACTACCTGGTGGGCACCATCGCCGACAAGCTCGCCGGTGAGGTCCGCAAGGGCGTCGCGTCCAACGCGGGATCGACCGCCGCCGAGCAGTTCCTGCTGGGCTTCTCCACGGTGCACGACAAGACCGTCGAAGCCGCCAACGGCGCGGGCAAGCTCGCCGACGGAGCCGGGCAGCTGCGCGACGGGCTCGGCCAGGCCGAGCAGGGCGGCACCCAGCTCTCCGACGGCGCCCACCAGCTGCTCAGCGGGCAGCAGCAGCTCGCCTCCGGCGCCAACCGGCTGGCCGACGGAACCGGCCAGCTGCACACCGGCCTGCAGCAGCTCCAGGCCTCGACCGCGCAGCTGCCGGACCAGACCGCGAAGCTGGCCGACGGCGCCGAGAAGGTCGCCCAGGGCAACGAGCAGCTCGCGCAGAAGGCCAACGTCGTCGGGAACCTCTCCCAGGGCATCGTCGACAACCTGGACCAGACCAAGGCCAAGACCGCCGCGCAGCTGCGCCAGGCCGGCGTCGACGAGGCCACCGTGCAGAAGATCGTCGCCGGGCTCGACGACCTGGGCAGCCCCGCCACCGATGCCAACACCAAGCTGCAAACGCAGGTCGGGCAGCTCAACATGCTCGCCGACGGAGCCCGCCAGGTCGCAGACGGCAACCGGGCGCTGGCCAACGCCACCCCGCAGCTGACCAGCGGCATCCAGCAGCTCACCAGCGGCGCCGGGCAGGTCGACGACGGAGCCGCGCAGCTGCGCGACGGCGAGCAGCAGGCCCTGTCGGGCACCAGCAGGCTCGCCGACGGCGCCGACCAGCTCGTCGGCGGCACCCGGCAGCTCCACGACGGCTCCGGCCAGCTCGTCGACGGTTCCAACACGCTGGCCACCGAGCTCGGCAAGGGCGCGGGCGACATCCCCAACCCCGACGACAAGACCCGGCAGGCCACCGCCGACACCATCGGCGACCCGGTCGCCGTCGACACGCAGGCGCAGGTCAAGGCCGACACCTACGGCGCCGGGCTCGCTCCGTACTTCATGGGCCTGGCGCTGTGGGTCGGCGGGTTCGTCCTCTTCCTGCTGATGCGGCCGATGTCCAACCGGGCGCTGGCGGCCGGTGTGGCGCCGTGGCGGGTCGCGCTGGGCGGCTGGCTGCCCGCCGCGCTGATCGGGCTCGTGCAGGCGGTGCTGCTGTTCTCGGTGGTCGTGTTCGCCATCGGCGTGCACCCCGCGCACCAGTGGCGGACGCTCGCCTTCCTGATCCTGACCTCGTTCGCGTTCACCGCGGTCGTGCACTCGCTGAACGCGGCGTTCGGCCCGAAGGGCAAGTTCATCGCCCTGGTGATCCTCGTGCTGCAGCTGGTCACGGCAGGCGGCACGTTCCCGTGGCAGACGATTCCGGAACCGCTGCACCCGCTGCACCAGGTCCTGCCGCTGGGCTACGTGGTGACGGGGCTGCGCCACCTCATCTACGGCGGCACGGAGGGCTCGGTCGCCCAGGCCGTGGCCGTCCTGCTCTGCTACCTGGTGGCGTCCCTGCTGCTGACCACGATCGCGGCCTGGCGCCAGCGCGTCTGGACCCCCAGCCGCCTCAAACCCGAGCTGTCGCTCTGATCAACGCGAACGGCGGGCCTCCGGACAGATCCGGGGCCCGCCGTTCGCGTTGGTCAGGGTGGGAAGCGGTGTGTGCAACGCGGCGGAGCCGCAGTCTCAGGTGTGGGACTCAGCCGGCACCGACTCGGGTTCTGACACGTCTTCTGGCGAGTACGCCGCGACGCCGTGCATCGGCATACAAAAGGAGTGGCGCACGGCGTCCAGAAGGCGTCGCCACCCGCACCGCCAAGCGAGGCGACCACCGAACAGGTCTCAGTCGTCGTAGCGGGCGATCTCGATGAGGTTCCCGTCTGGGTCGCGCAGGTAGAGCGAGGTGATGGGGCCGCGGGAGCCGGTGCGACCGACCGGGCCCTCCTCGATGCGGACCTCGTTGTTGCGCAGGTGATCCTGGACGTCGGCCAGCGCTTGGCTGGTGACGAAGCACAGGTTCGCGGAGCCGGGGACCGGGTGGGTCGCGGTCGGTTCGACCAGCTCGGCAGCCGCGTGCAGCTTGATGGTCTGGTCGCCGAAGCGAACCGCACGCCGCTCACCGGGGAACTCCACCGGCTCCATGCCGAGCACGTCCTGGTAGAACTCGACCGCCCGATCCACATCGGCGACGGTGAGGACCAGGTGGTCGACTCGGTCGATGCTGATCATGCTCCTCCTCGGGGTCGGCGCGGTCAGCTCCGGGAGTGCTGCCGCGCCCTGGTGACGCCCCGCCGGCCACAACGCCGCAGCGGCCGAGCCCGGCCGGAGCGTGTACCGCAGGCTATCCGCACCGGTGTTCGGTACCCGCGTTCGGGCCCCACCAGCGGTGATGTTCGCCATTGCACAACATCACGCCGGAGGGGATCCCCGAAACGGCGGTTCCGTGATCGAGTCGAGATCCCTCACCGCTCAGTGCGCGGCGGAGTCCCAGGAGCGGCCCGAGCCGACCGAGACCTCCAGCGGGACGTTCAGCGGGTACGCCGAACCCATCTGCTCGCGCACGAGCTTCTCCACCACGTCCCGCTCGCCGTCGGCGACCTCGATGATCAGTTCGTCGTGCACCTGCAGCAGGGTCCGCGAGCGCAGGCCCTCGGCCTTGATGGCCCCGTGCACGCCGAGCATGGCGACCTTGATGATGTCGGCGGCGCTGCCCTGGATCGGGGCGTTGAGCGCCATCCGCTCGGCCATCTCGCGGCGCTGCCGGTTGTCGCTGAGCAGGTCCGGCAGGTAGCGGCGGCGGCCCATGATCGTGGAGGTGTAGCCGTCCTTGCGCGCCCGGTCGACGACCTCGCGCAGGTAGTCGCGGACCCGGCCGAAGCGGGCGAAGTAGGCGTCCATCTGCGCCTTGGCGTCCTCGGCGGAGATGCGCAGCTGCTGCGCCAGACCGTAGGCCGACAGACCGTAGGCCAGGCCGTAGGACATGGCCTTGACCCGTCGGCGCAGCTCCTGGTCGACCTCGCCGATCGGCACGTCGAACGCCTGCGAGGCGACGTAGTTGTGCAGGTCCTCGCCGGTGTTGAAGGCCTCGATGAGCCCTTCGTCGCCGGAGAGGTGCGCCATGATGCGCATCTCGATCTGGCTGTAGTCGGCGGTCATCAGCTCGGCGTAGTCACCGCCGACGACGAACACCTCGCGGATCCGGCGGCCCTCTTCGGTGCGGATCGGGATGTTCTGCAGGTTCGGCTCGGTCGACGACAGCCGGCCGGTGGCGGCGATCGTCTGGTTGAACGTGGTGTGGATGCGGCCGTCGTCCGAAATGGACTTGGCCAGACCCTCCACTGTGGTCTTGAGCCGGGTGGCGTCGCGGTGTTCCAGCATGTGCTGCAGGAACGGGTGCTCGGTCTTCTCGAACAGGGTCTGCAGCGCTTCGGCGTCGGTGGTGTAGCCGGTCTTGGTGCGCTTGGTCTTCGGCATGTTGAGCTCGTCGAAGAGAACCACCTGCAGCTGCTTCGGCGAGCCGAGGTTGATCTCCTTGCCGATGACGGCGTACGCGTCCTGCGCGGCCTGCTTGACCCGCGCGGCGAAGCGGGCGCCCAGCTCGGCCAGCTGCTCGGCGTCCACGGCGATGCCGGCGCCTTCGAGCTCGGAGAGGACCAGCAGCAGCGGCAGTTCGAGGTCGGTGAGCAGCTTGGTGCTGTCGATGCGGGCGAGCTCGGTGTCCAGCGCGTCGGCGAGTTCGGCGACCGCGCGGGCCCGCAGCAGTTCACCCTCGGCGGCCTTCTCCTGGCTCTCCGACTCGTCCTCCAGCAGCGACAGCTGGCCGTCGTCCTCGCCGCTGTCGGCGCGCAGCTCGCGCTGCAGGTAGCGCACGACCAGGTCGGGCAGCTCGAAGGAGCGCTGGCCGGGACGCACCAGGTAGGCGGCCAGGGCGGTGTCGCTGGTGAGACCGGCGATGGTCCAGCCGCGGTCGCGGATGGCGTGCAGCGGGCCCTTGACGTCATGAGCGGCCTTGGGCGCATCGGCGTCGGCCAGCCAGGACGCGAGCGCCTTCTCGTCCTCGCTGGTCAACGAGGTGACGTCGACGAACGCGCCTGCTCCGTCGGCGGTGGCCAGCGCGATGCCCGCCAGGTCGCCGTGGCCGCGCGCCCAGGTGCCGGTACAGGACAGGCCCACGCGGGCGCCGCCGCGGGCGTGCTGGTCGAGCCACGCGGCGAGCGCACCGGGCTCGATGACGCCGCCGGTGATCTCGAAGCCCTCGTCGACCTCGGGTTCAGCGCTGGAGAGCGTGGCGAACAGCCGGTCGCGCAGCACCCGGAACTCCAGGTCGTCGAACAGCCGGTGCACCGCGTCGCGATCCCAGGCGCGCACCTCCAGCTCGTCCGGCCCAGCTTCGAGCTCGACGTCGCGCACGAGCTCGGTGAGCTGCCGGTTGAGCAGCACCGACGACAGGTGCTCGCGCAGGTTGTCGCCAGCCTTGCCCTTGACCTCGTCGACCCGGTCCACGAGACCGGCGAGCGAGCCGAACTGCTGGATCCACTTGGTGACGGTCTTCTCCCCCACCCCCGGGATCTTGGGCAGGTTGTCCGACGGGTCGCCGCGCAGCGCCGCGAAGTCGGGGTACTGCTCGGGGGTCAGCCCGTACTTGGCCTCGACGGCTTCCGGGGTGAACCGGGTCAGCTCGGAGACGCCCTTGGTCGGGTACAGCACCGTCACGTCGTCGGTGACGAGCTGGAGCGCGTCGCGGTCGCCGGTGCAGATGGCGACCTTGAAGCCGCCGCCGGTGGCCTGGGTGGTCAGCGTGGCGATGACGTCGTCGGCCTCGTAGTTGTCCTTGCTCAGCACCGGGATGTTCAGCGCGCCGAGGATGTCCTGGATGAGGCTGACCTGGCCCTTGAACTCGTCGGGGCTGGCGCTGCGGTTGGCCTTGTACTCGGTGAAGGTCTCGCTGCGGAAGGTCTTGCGGGAGACGTCGAAGGCGACCGCGAGGTGGGTGGGCTGCTCGTCGCGCAACAGGTTGATCAGCATCGAGGTGAAGCCGTACACCGCGTTGGTGTGCTGCCCGGTGCCGGTTTGGAAGTTCTCCTTCGGCAGGGCGTAGAAGGCGCGGTAGGCCATCGAGTGGCCATCGATCAACAGCAGGCGTCGGTCCTCGGAATGCGTCACGGCCGCGAGTTTAGGCTGAAGCTCTGACAGCCAGTACCGCAGGCGACGGGGAGGACCAGCAGTGCCCGCTACCGACAACGGTGAAGCCGTGACCAGCGGCGACGCCGACCTGGAGGCGTTGCTGAGCGCCACCGACGAACAGCTCAGCGCCCGGATGGGCATCGAGATCGTCGAATACAGCCCCGATCGGGTGGTCGCGACGATGCCGGTGGCAGGCAACCGCCAGCCCTACGGCCTGCTGCACGGCGGCGCGAACGCGGTGCTCGCCGAGCAGGCCGGTTCGATCGCAGCGGCGCTGAGCGCCGGCGAGGGCCGCATCGCGGTCGGCCTGGAGCTGACCTGCACCCACCACCGGGCAGCCACGGAGGGCCAGGTGACCGCGGTGGCCAGCCCGCTGCACCGGGGCCGCTCGACGGCGACCTACGACATCGAGATCACCGACGAGAAGGGCCGCCGCACCTGCTCGGCGCGGCTCACCTGCATCCTGCGCGACCAGCCGCCGAAGTGATCCGGACGTGAAAGAGGCGGGGCGCCCGTGGGCACCCCGCCTCTCATCGTCGATCAACCGCCACGCAGGCCGCCGGAAACCCGTCTAGGACAGGTTTTCGAGAACCGCCTGCGCGACCGCCTTCATCGTGGTGCGGCGATCCATCGCGGTTCGCTGCAGCCAGCGGAAGGACTCGGGCTCGGAGAGGTTGTGCTTGCTCATCAGCAGGCCCTTGGCCCGCTCGATGGTCTTGCGCGCCTCGAGGCGTTCGGTGAGGTCGTTGACCTCGGCTTCCAGGGCCTGCACCTCGGTGAACCGGGACACCGCCAGCTCGATGGCCGGCACCAGGTCGCGCTTGGCGAAGGGCTTGACCAGGTAGGCCATGGCCCCCGCGTCGCGCGCCCGCTCCACCAGATCGCGCTGGCTGAAGGCGGTCAGGATGACCACCGGCGCGATCCGGTCCCCAGCGATGTTGGAAGCGGCCTCGATGCCGTCCATCTTCGGCATCTTGATGTCCAGGATCACCAGATCGGGTCGAAGTTCCTCGGCGAGCCGAACGGCTTCCTGTCCGTCACCAGCCTCGCCGACGACCTGGTAGCCCTCCTCGCGGAGCATCTCCACGAGGTCAAGCCTGATCAACGCCTCGTCCTCGGCCACGAGTACGCGACGTTCGACGGGCTTGGCCTCGCGTGTGTCCTCGGCAGCCGGCGTCGTCACCGGGATCCTCCAGTAGAACTCGGGGTCCGCCGATGCGGTTTGCATCGGAAACCGCAGCTTACCGGTAGTGACTTCACGCCGAGGTTAATAGGCGGCGTGACCATTGCGACATCGTGAGCGCTCACGCTTTCGAAGGTTTCCTCCGCACGAACACCAGGTAGATCAACAGGATCGCGGCGACGCTGACCAGGCTCAGCACGAGCTGCGACCGGATGTCCGGCACGAAGATCATGGCGGCGATCACGGTGCCGATCAGCCCGAGCGTGACCCAGGTCAGGTAGGGGAAGAACCACATCTTCAACTTCAGCGACTCCGGCGCCTCGCGCTCCAGGCGACGCCGCATCTTCAGCTGCGAGAACGCGATCATGGCGTAGATGAACAGCGCCACGGCACCCGCGCTGTTGATGATGAAGTAGAAGATCGTGTCCGGAGCGACGTAACTCGCCGCAACAGCGACGTAACCGACCAGTGTGGACAGCAGGATCGCCTTCCACGGCACACCCCGGCCGTTGAGATCGCGCACCCACCCGGGAGCGAACGACCGCTGCTGCAACGCGAACAGCATGCGGGAAGCCGTGTAGAGACCGGAGTTGAGCACGGAGACCACCGCGGTGAACACCACGACGTCGACGACCACTTCGGCCGCGGGAAGCCCGAACCGGGTGAACGCCGCCGCGTACGGGCTGCCTTCGGAGGGGATCTGGTCCCACGGCGTGATCATCACCAGCAGCGTCACCGACCCCACGTAGAACAGCAGCACCCGCCACACCACGGCCTTGGTCGCCTTGGCCACCGAGCGCTCCGGCTCGTCGGACTCGGCGGAGACGATGGTGACGATCTCGGTCCCGAAGTAGGAGAAGATCACGATCACCACGCCGTGCAGCACGGAGAAGCCGCCGTTGGCGAAGAACCCGTCCTTGCCGATGTTGCCGACCGACAGCTCAGCACCGGGCCAGAGCCCGAGGACGAACACGGTCCCGCACAGCAGGAAGATCACGATGGTGATGACCTTGATGGACGCCAGCCAGAACTCGGTCTCGCCGAACGAGCGCACCGACACCAGGTTCGTCCCGGTCAGCACCATCATCAGCACGAGCGAGATGACCCACTGGGGCACCATCGGGATCAGCGGGTTGATCAGCTCGGCCCCGGCGACGGCCTCGAAGGCCACCACGCCGACCCAGTAGTACCAGTACAGCCAGCCGAGCGTGAATCCCGCCCACTCCCCCAGCGACGTCCGCGCGTACTCCATGAAGGAGCCCAACGTGGGCGCCGCGGTGGCCATCTCACCGAGCATCCGCATGACGAGCACGACGATCAGCCCGCCGGTCGCGTAGGACAGCACGGCCGCCGGCCCGACGGTCGAGATCACCGCCCCGCTGCCGATGAACAGGCTCGCCCCGATGATCCCGCCGAGCGCGATCATCTGCAGGTGCCGGTTCTTCAGACTCCGCCGCAACCCGGCGGGCGTCGGCTCCACCTGGGTTCTCCCATCGACCAACACGGCCTCCGCGCGTTCGACCCACCACACACTGCACGACCCCGCGAACCTAAAACCGCCGTGATCACAACCACCAGACCCCCGCGGTAAAAGGTCATCCGAAACCCGAAACAACACCCTGACCAGGGGTAACCCACCGGACACCCTCCCGGAAGACCCTGATCAGCCGTCCCGTATGCTGACAACAAGACCAGCCCCCGTAGCCCAACGGCAGAGGCAGCGGACTCAAAATCCGTCCAGTGTGCGTTCGAATCGCACCGGGGGCACCAGCCTTCACCAGGCAAAACAACCGAATATGTGGATCATGGAAATGGTCCTGGGTGCGGCCTTGGGTGCGAGTACACTCAAGGCCATGAGTCGTGCACACCCCGATGAACGTCAGCGCGGTCGCATCGAGGAGCGCAGCAAGACGCTCCGGGTGGTCGTCTTCGCGGGCAACGACCCGGTGACGGGTCGCCGCACCTACCTCCGCGAGACGATCAACGGCACGGACAAGGCCGCCTACAAGCGCGCCGAGAAGGCGCTCACCAAGCTGCTGGCACAGGTCGACAGCCAGCGCTCCACCCCGTCGACGGTGAGCCTGTCCTTCGCCCTGGACGAGTGGATGCGCACCAGCGAGATCGAGGACAGCACCCGACACACCTACAGCGGCTACATCGACCGCTCGATCAAGCCGGCGCTCGGCGAGACTGCGGTGAACAAGATTTCCGCGAGGATGCTCGAGGGCTTCTACACCGAGCTTCGACGCTGCCGCGCTCGCTGCGATGGCAAGCCCTACATCGAGAAGCACAAGAAGCCGGGCGAGCACGACTGCGTCGCCGAGGAATGCCGTCCGCACGCGTGCAAACCGATGGCCGCCTCAACGGTCCGCCAGATCCACGCGATCATCAGCGGCACCCTCGACGCCGCCGAACGCTGGGACTGGATCAGCTCCAACCCTGCCCGCGTCGCACGGAAACCGCGCCAGAAGCGCCCGGAGCCTGATCCGCCCACTCCCGCCGAGGCAGCGCGACTGTCCGAGGAAGCGTTCCGGATGGACGAGGACTGGGGCACGCTCGTCTGGCTCGCCATGACCACCGGCATGCGACGCGGAGAACTCGTCGGTCTGCGCTTCTCCCGCATCGACCTCGACGAGGAAGTCATCGACCTCCGCCGCAACTGGGTCCGCGGCAAGGAGAAGGACACCAAAACCCACCAGAACCGCCGCATCGCCCTCGACTCAGAAACCGTCACCCTGCTCCGCGAACACCGCGACCGCGTCGCCAACCGAGTCCGAGACCTAGGCGCCAAGTTCAACGACGACCTCTACGTCTTCGCCGGCACCCGACACCCCGACCACACCCGGCCCTACTCCCCCAACGCCATAACCCAGCGCTACAAGGACATGGCCGATCGGCTGGGCATCAAAACCCACCTCCACGCTCTGAGGCACTACTCCGCCACCGAGCTCCTCACCGCCGGCATCGACCTTCCCACCGTCTCCGGCCGCCTCGGCCACGGTGGCGGAGGCGCCACCACCCTCCGCGTCTACGCAGCCTGGGTCGCAGCATCTGACCGCAAGGCCGCCGAAATCCTTGGCTCGCGCATGCCCAAACGCAAATCCCCGAAAGATTAAGTTCTGGTTCCATCCGTCAAAACTCCACCACAATTGAGACATTAGCGGAGAATCTCACTAGTTTCACGAGAGGTTGCCACATGACGCAAGATACTTTTCTAGGGTTGCCTCCGTCCGGATGGTCAGCAATATCGTCCTTTATTGCAGCGGCCGGAATCATTGGGGCGGCGGTCACCATATTCATCGCATACAGGCAGTTCAAAATTGCGCAGCAAACGCACGAGAATCAAACCCGGCCGTATGTAATCGTCGACTTTGAATCGAATCCAGCCTCATGGCACTTGTACGACCTAGTGATCAGGAACATCGGATCAACGCCCGCATACGACGTGTCGATTGAAATAGATCCGACCCCAATCCGCTCCAAGGAAGAGGACCATAACACTTTCGCCGACGCCAGGGTTCTAAACGAGACGACACCGATGATCGCGCCGAATAGGGAGATTCGACTCTTTTTCGACAGCATGTTTGACCGTCGCCATACCGACCTTCCAAGTCAGCATAATGCCACCGTCCGCTACACACTGGAAGACAGAAGCAAAACCTGGACCGAAACCAGCATCCTCGACCTGGATCTCCACGAGGGTGCAAGTCAGGTTACAAACTACGGAATCCATCACGCAGCCAAGGCACTGAGAGATCTTGAGAAGACCCTACGGAAGGAGCTTCGTAAGATCGACCCATTGGAAGTGGTAGTTGAAGACCGGGAAATCAATATCGAGAGAAGACGAAAAGAACACGAACAAAGATCCCAGAGAATAAAGGAAATCAACGAGAAACTTATCTCGCCAAATAACCAACAAGGGGAAGATGAGACGTCGGAGGAGGGGTGAATCCCTAAAGCGCTCTCCTGCCAGCACCAACACACACGTACCCTCCCCTTGTGAGCGATGAGCGCGGAGCATGGAAGACGTACGGGGAGCGGCTGGTCTACGACAACCGGTGGGTTCGGTTGGGGTTGGCTGACGTGGAGGCGCCGAACGGTGAGCGGTGGGAGTACCACGTCGTTCACCTGGCGCGGATCGCGATCGCTCTGATCGTGGACGAGCAGGACCGGGCGCTGATGCTGTGGCGCTATCGGTTCCCGACCCAGCAGTGGGGTTACGAGCTGCTTGGTGGCTTGGTCGACGACGGTGACGATTCGGCTGGCACGGCCGCTCGCGAAGCAGCTGAGGAGAGCGGTTGGGAGCCGGTCGGCGAGGGTCAGCACCTGGTGAGCTTCGAACCTCTGCCTGGACAGGTCACCGCTCCGGTAGACGTTTATCTGTGGCGCGGGGCGAAGCACATCGGCGATCCGACCGACACCGAGGAAGTCGGCCAGGTCGAGTGGGTGCCGCTATCTCGGGTTACTGAGCTGGCGCAACGGCAGGAGCTGCTCGGTTCGGGAACCCTGGTGGCGCTGCTGTACTTCCTCGCTTCACGCAACACCCTCGGTGGAACCGGGCAAGATCAGCCCGCCGAGCCGGCGTAGGTGCCGATCTGACTTGATCTGAGCTGCCAGACGTCGCGCTTGCCTGGAGTGGTCAAGCGCGGCGTCGCGGTCTCCAGCCGCTGCAAACGCTAGCGCCAGGTCGACAAGCAGGCCTGTTCGCGCCCGCACGAACTGCGCTGGCACTCGAGGAAGCGCTTCGACGAGCTGGTCGATCGCCTCGGGTTCACCGAGCTTGCTCAGAGCGTTGCCGCGCCAGCGGTCGAGGTGCGAGCCACCCAGGAAAAGGAACGGCAGCGCGGCATCGACTGGCTCGGATGGCAACAACGCATCTGCCACGTCGAACGCCCGCAACGCACCGTCGCGGTCGCCAATGGCGGCCAGTCCCTCTCCGTGAGCTGCGGACAGCCACGCTCGCAGCAGCGGCGGTGCCGTCCCCTCCGCGACCTCACAGGCGTACGCGAGCTGTTCGACGGCCGAGGCGGTCTCGCCGACGTCGATCAGCACGAACGCCTGCTCCGCCGCGGCGTGTGCCAACAGGGCCGGAGCCATGGCCTCTCGGGCCGCTGATTTTGCACGTTCGTAGTGCTCCCACGCCTGCCTGAGGGCATTCCGGTCCAGTGCTTCCCAGCCCGCCAATGTAGACGCCTCGGTGAGCGCACCGGCGAGCCTTTCCCGTTGGCTGCCAATGGTGTTGTAGCTGAGCAGGTCTTCGACCTGCTTGATGGCGCTGCGGAGCTGGTCGAGCAGTGTGATCCCGCCGAAGCGGCGGTCGACGTGCCTCGCATCGTTGATCTGCCGCAGGAAGACCTCGACCGTGTCCGCATCCACGGTCTTCGCCATCGCCAGCCTCGACCGCAGCTCCGCGGCGTCGCTGTCCTCGGCCTCCGGAGGAAAGCCGAGTTCTTCGTTGGTGCGGCCGTAGATGTCGCGGAACAGCCGCTGATAGGTCGCGCTGACGGCTTCGTGCCCGTTCTCCCAGCGGGAGAGCTTCGTCTTCAGGCTCGCCGCCGTCATCACCGGGACGCCGAGGGCGTCGGCGCGTTTGAGAAGCATGCGAATGACAGCCTCGGCCGAGTAGCCGAGCTGCTTGCGGACCGCCTGAAGTCGCTTCTCCCCCATCACCGCCCCCACCTTGAATAACGGTCCTGACCTGCGAAGTTAATTGCAGTTAATGGATTCGCGGTTAACCCGCGCCATCTGCAAAAACTTCCGCGAATGCCGTTTCTTGGTGGCATGCGCAGCACGAACGCAACCACCAGCCCGCCACTGCGGCGGGCCGTCGAGGACCAGAGCCGGCTACCCCGCACGCTCACCATCACTGCCGGTCCCAGCGCGCAGTCGCGCGTTCATCTCGTCAAGTTGGCGGGTGATCTGGCCGAGCTGACGCTCGATGGCCGAGAGCCTGGAGGGCACGTCGTCCTCTTTAAACACCGGCTCGCCGGCCAGGGGCGGCTCACGCCCTTCCAGCACTGCCAACAGATGTTCCGGGTGCCAGCCGAGCGCGAGCGACAGCGCTTCCAAAGTTCGCGCGCTGCGGCGTCGCTGCACCGTGTTGCGCTGCAACTCGCGCACCGTCGCCTGCGACACGTGCGAGCGCCGCGACAGCTCCCGCTGACGCATGCCCAGCTCGCTCGTGCGCTGATTGATCGCGCGCGCGACCGCAGCCCAGTCTTCCGTCACGTATTCCTCCGCGCTCCGCCTCAGCGCCGAGATTAGCGCGAAATAGCGAATCCGAAAGACAGACCCGGCTCACGAATCGCCGGGGTTCGACCAATCTACGCAATTGAGCGCTGAAATTGGCGTTCAAATGCGCCTAAACAAGCTGCTTCCTCTTCAATCGAAGGGCACACACCATGGAAACAAGCGCTGAAAACGCGCGGCCGACCTTCTACACGGTCCGTGAAGCCGCGCAGATCATGCGATGCAATCCCTCGACCCTCTACCGAGCCATCCGCGAAGGTGCGTTCCCCGCAGTTCGGGTCCGCACCCGCTACGTCGTCCCCGTCGCAGCGGTGGACAAGCTCGCCAATGAGGCCAGCACCTCCGGCGGCTGCGTTGACGTCGCCCGGATGGCCGCTGAGCACCGCACCGCCCAGGAGATCGCTCGGCTCACGGGTGGTGCGCGATGACCCACCTCGACATCGAACATCTCCAGCGCATCGCCGCACAGCTGGATCGCTTGCGGCACGTCCCCACCGAGGTTCTCGCCGAGGTCGTCGTGCGCGACGGCAGGTGCATGCAGATCACAACAGGCGAAGAACCGCCGGAACCCACCGGCGCGGACCCGGATCGGCAGCTCGCGGCCGATCTGTGCACGGGCTGCACCGTCCAGGACGCATGCCTGGAGCTCGAATTCCGGTTGCACGGCGGACGAACGCTCGGCGTGTGGGGAGCAATGTCCGATCAGGACCGAAGAGCGCTCTACCCGATTTGGTTGGCGCATCGACAGCACGGACCAACGAGCAACGAGGAGGTGACCGGCGATGATAGTGCAACTGACACCCGTTGAAGTGCTGATCGGCCTGGGCATCGTCGTCGCCTTGTTCGCAGTGTGGCGTGCGAGTGCGCGCGCTGCGCACCGGGCTTCCGAGGCGACGCGGGCTGGAGCCCGACTCATGTCGCTCACAGGGCGGGTGCTGCTGACGGCGGCGACCATCGTCGGGGTTCAGTGGATCGTAATAGTCAATCCTGGCAACACGGTGCTGCTGCTCTCAGTGCTCGCGGTGCCGGCTCTGCTCGCGTCGTACACGCTCACCCGGGCTCTGACCGTGACCACGCTCGACACTCCGCAGCGAAGGAGTCGGCGGCGATGATCGGGCAGGTTCCGCCTCCGGCGAAGGGTGGGCGGCCACTACCGCCCACCCGGGCCGAGGCCGAGCACGTCGAACAGGTTCGCAAGCAGGTCGACCGGTTGTGCTGGACGGGCATCCTGCTCGGCCTGGCCTTCACGATGACCAACGTCCAGCAGTTCGCTGCCGCTGACTCGCCACCGTGGTCGCTGGTGTGGTTGGCGGCGTGGCTGCTCGACCCGATGGTGTCGCTGGTTCTCTTGGCGATCCTGCGCGCCGAGCAGGTAACCGCGAGGTACGGCATCCGCACCGGTGGCTGGGTGCGTGCTGCGAAGTGGTTCACGCTCGCGGCCACGTACGTCATGAACACCTGGGCCGCATACGCGGCCGGCGAGGCCGACTCCGTGGTGCTGCACTCCGTGCCTCCGCTGGTCGTGTTCGTCGCAGCCGAGGCCGTGACCGATCTGCGGGACAAGCTCAGCGAGGCCGTCCGGACAGCGTTCACGAACGCAGCTGTCGACTCGCCTGACAACGCTCCCGATGACCACGAGCGGCCGGCTCGCCCAGCGAGAGTCAAGCGACGGACGTCGTTTGAGGAGTACTTGGAGCGGGCGCGCAGCGCGTGGAGTCCGGACGTGACGGTGTCGCCCTCGTGGATTCGGGAGGTAACTGGCTGCTCGCGTGGACTCTCGTCGCGGCTGGCCGCCGCACTCGCATCTGAAGTGAACGAGGGAGGTGATCCGCGATGAACGAGCAGGGCGAGCCGCTCCCGGTGCCACGGCCATCGAGCGAAGTCGAATCCGCGATCTTCGACGCAGAGCTCGTGGACGATCCGCCGTCGATCCCGAAGCTGACCCGATGGCAGCGGTTCATGAACTGGTGGGAGCGTTCACCACGCGTGCCTGCCGCACTGAAATCACGGAAGGCCGCCAAACAGGCCCTCCTAGATCTCCTCCTGTTCGTCGTACACCTCCCGTGGCGGTTCGTCAGCGCCGTCGGCCGCGGGACGGTCGCCGCAGTGCGTGCTTGGCGTCGGTGGGTCCGGGTTCACGACTACCGGGACGCTGCGGAGCAGTCCGAGAAGCTCGCGGACAAGTTCATCGAGATCCGAGAGCTGACCCTGTTCCGGTGGAAGGTGACCGGAACAGCCGCGTTGGCTTCCGCCGCCGTCGTCGTGGTCGCGTACGTCCTGTACAGCGCACCAGCTCTGTGGGCTGCGGCTGGCTTGTCGGCTGCGACGTTGGCAATCTTCGGACGCCGCAAGGAGGGATCGCCGGGCCGGAAGCCCGTGCTGTCCGGCCCTCGCAGCCTGACCTGGACGATGGACCCGCAAGTCCTGGTCGAAGCGTTCCGCGATGCCAAGCTGATCGGCAAGGACGAGTCCCTCCGCCTGGTCGAAAGGGCTGCTCACGACGGCGCGGGCTGGGCGGTCACCGTCGATCTGCCGGCGACGCGCAAGGCAGCGGACGTCATCAAGCACAGGGAAGCGCTCGCATCAGCGCTTGCAGTCGATGAGCTGCAGCTCATCATCGAACGAGTTCGAGGCCGCGGCGGGCACGCCGGTCGCGTCTTCCTGTGGGTCGCCGACGCCGACCCGTACGCAGGGCCTCCGATGCGATTTCCGCTCCTCGACGTCGAGCAGTGGGACGCGTGGCGAGCGATCCCGTTCGGGCGCGACGCTCGCAACCGTCGCGTCGACCTGCAGCTCGTGTGGACATCGTTGCTCATCGGCGCGATTCCCCGGCAGGGCAAAACCTTCTCGACCCGACTGCCCGCTGCAGGGTTGATCCTCGACCCGCACGCACGGCTGTACGTCTTCGACGGCAAGGGAGGTAAGGACTGGGAGGCCGCAGAGGCCGTCGCGCACCGGTTCGTGTGCGGTGACGAGATCGAGCACGTCGAGGCCGTTCGCGATCACCTCGTGGAGCTGGTGGCAGAAGTCCAATCCCGCTACGCGCGGATGTCCAGGCTTGATGACGACATCTGCCCGGAATCGAAGATCACCCCGGCAATCTCCCGGGACACCGACCTCGACATGCCGATCACGGCCGTGATCATCGACGAGGTGCAGGTGTACCTGGAGAACCCTGCCCGCGAAGACGTCGGCGGCAAGAAGAGCACGATCGGCGCCTACATCGCTGACCTGCTCACCTACCTCACGAGGAAAGGTCCGGCCGTGGGTATCGTGGTCATCCTCGCCACCCAGCGACCCGACTCGAACACGATCCCGTCCCGGCTGCGCGCGGTGCTCGGTTCGCGATTCGCGTTGCGGGTCATGGACTGGCGTGATTCCAACATCGTGCTCGGCGAGCAGATGAACACCCGGGGTTTTGATGCCTCGACGTTGCTCCCGAGCCACAAAGGGGTCGGCATCCTCCGACCGGACAGCGAAACCGGCGCGGACACCATCGCCACGTTGGTCCGCACGTTCTTCATGCCGAACCCGGAATGGCGAAGCATCTGCGGCCGCGGAAGAGCTCTGCGGGAGGCAGCCGGAACGTTGACCGGACATGCCGCTGGTGATGACCTGCAACGGGCAGTCGACCCAGCCGCAGTGGCCAAGGCGCTCGGCAGCGGCTCCGAGGTTCTGGACGACCGCTCGGCACTGCCAGAGCCCCTGTCGTCGGTCGTCGACTACCTGGGAGACGACATCGACCGGCGCGATTTCGTACCGACGGCCGAGCTCATCGACGCACTCGACACCGAACCGACTTTGTTCGGCCGGCAGATGGGCGAGCTCGGCTGCCAACCAAGACGCGCCCGCGTCGCCTCCGAAGACGGCTCCGTGCGCCAGGTCCGCGGCTACTACACCGCGGACCTCCGGGAAGCAGTGGACGAGGCCCACACGGCCGAGGAGAAGGGAGGCGAATAGGCGTCCCATGACAGCCGCGAACCCGTCCCAACTGTGACAACCACGCCCGCACCCGTCCCACGCGACGGGACGCGATCAAGTAGCCGTTGACCAGGCAATACACTCAGCGGGGCGGCTGGGACGGGTGTCCGCGCACCCGTCCCAGCCGTCCCAAACCAGGCTTCATATCGACTTCACGAGCCTCACGACTGCAGCCTGTCCCACGAGAGCTCTTTCAGCTTCCGTGCTTGGCGTCGGTAGCGAGAGTTGGTAACTCACCCTGGCTTCGCAGGAGCTTCGCGACACCCTCCAGAACGCCAGCCACCTGGCCCAGGTCAATTTCATCCATACGTCCGGCAGCGACCTCGTACGCAACGTCGTCGAGAAGCCATTGAGTCTTCCGCAGCAGGACCGCAAGCGCGGCAACCTCGCTGGTCACTGGCTCACTCCCGCCTCGACCAACACATGGGCTTCGCGATTGCACTCCGCACAGGTGGGCCACAGCCATGCGAGCTCGGTTCCCCGAGCGACGGTCACGGAACGCCGGCACAGCGCAGTGATGCTCTCCCCCACCGCATATGCGCCAGCGAGGCGGATGTCCGCCGTGGCATGGCGACCGCCGTCCGCAGGCACCCAGCGAAACGGATGCATCCTGACACCTCCAAGATCCCCAGCTCGAACAGCGTGCGCAGGGACCGGAGCCCGAGGGGTCGGTCACGTCCGGCCCCGGTCCCTGCCTTCGAACCCGGCGACGCGCGAAAGCGCGGAGAGCACGCCGCCAGGCCGAGGTGTGACCGCGAGTAGCCATCCCGATCACACTGAAATAAGCTTGTCTACTGAGCGATATAAGCGCCATGCCAGGAACACGACACAAGGAGGACTTGGGGACCACCCGCGCGCGGACGGGAGGGAAGACCGTGCGGCCACCTCGCACTTTGCTCGAGCAGAAGATCCGAGAGCGACGCCAGACGCTAGAGGAGTTCGCTGAATCAGCAGAGCGGTTCGCCCGCGATCATGGCGAGGCAGGCACGCTCGGTGTGCGCCACCTGCAGCGTCTCGTCTCCGGTCGAGGATCCAACGGGCGGCCACTCGGCCCCGTTCGGCCGGCCACAGCCCGGCTCCTCGAGAAGATGCTCGACGCGAATATCGAAGAGCTGCTTTCGCCGGTGACGAGCCCGGCCGCGGCCGACGAACCAGCAAACGAGCTACGCCAGATGCTGCACACCTCGCGGCAGGTCGACGACCAGGTGCTCAACCTCCTGCGTGAGCAGCTCGCAACGATCCGTCGCCTTGATCGTCAGCTCGGCGCAGTCATGGCCCACGAAGAGGCTTGCCTGAAGGCCGCGCAGGTCAGCTCGCTCCTCACCCACAGCCTTCCCGGCTCCGTCCGCGAACAACTCGCCGCCCTGCTGTCCGAGCTGCACACCCTCGCGGGCTGGCAAGCCCTCGACCTCGGCAAGACCAACAGCTCGTGGCAGCACTACGAACAAGCCAAGCGAGCCGCCCGCGAGTCCAGACTCGAGTCCTACGAAATCCACACCGCAGCTGAGCAGGCATTTGTGCTGCTCGACATCGGCGAAACCAAAGCCGCGACGGAACTCCTCGAAGTAGCGCGAAACCGGAGCAAAGCGGGATCGCCACCGGTGTTGAACTCGTGGCTCGCAGCCGCTCACGGGGAAGCACTCGCCGCCGACAACCAACCTGCCAACAGCCTCCGAGCCTTCGACACCGCTTCCAAGCTGCTCCCTGTCGACAGCATCAACCTGGACGGCCCCTACGTAGCGCTCGACTCCGTACACCTGGGGCGCTGGCGAGGCCACGCCCTCGCCCGATTCGGAGCCCCTGAAGCGATCGACACACTGATGTCAGCACTAGACGAGCTCGACCCGACCTTCGTTCGGGCCGAGACCTCGCTGCGGATCGACCTGGCAAGAGCCTTCGCGGCCGCCGACAACCGCGAAGCGGTTAAACCCCAGGTCGATAGGGCCTCATCTCTAGCTGAAAGCATCGGCTCAGTGCGTCAACAACGCCGAATCGCGGCATTGGAGTGCGGATAACCGGACCATGCGCCAGCACTGCGGTGCCGAACAACTCGCCAGGCCGACGGCACTGACGCCGAATCGGCATGCCCGACAACAAGTAGCGTGCCGCTAAGCCCCAAGAGCGCGTTAGTCAGCACCAGTACCCACGACCGGCTGCACATGCGAGTGACTTCTGTCGTCAGCGTCGCATCGCCGGCCGCCAGCGCGTAGGTTGTTCCAGGCACTGAAACCGGGAACGGGTGTACGTGCTGGTTCGTGCGTGCGTAGAGAGGTTCGTGAGTGACATTGCAGTCGGGGCTGTTCCCGGAACACGCGGCCCAGTCGGAACAGCGTCACCTAGCGGAAAACCCCGATGCGGTCGCCCTGCGGTCCTCGCGGGCGCTGGGTTGGGGCGCACTTCTGGCGCCGCGGAGGACCCTGCTGGGAGCCGATGTTCATCCGGTGGTTGAGATCGACACTCAAGCACATGCCGTGCGAAAGCAGAACGATCAGTCTCCCATGCTGGACCGGGACACCCTGGCCATGTGGGAATGGCCGGAATCCGGGCCGGTACGTGCGCCGGAGGTTGTCAAGATCGTAGGCATTCTCAGCCGAGGGCGATCATGGCGTCGCGCATTGTCAGGTGCTGCACGGCTGCGAGGGTTCTGCAGCACTAGCTGAGATGCGGACGCAGTCGCGTAGGTCGTTGCCGCAGTAGAGAAGCAAGGTCGGCAGGCACGTGTGTACCAGGTCGATCTCTGCGTAGCCGCAGACATAGCCGACGCGGTAGCGGACGCGCCGCCGCAAGCCAGCTGGCGGCCGTTGTCTCTGCGGCCGGCCCGAGCTCGGCATGGAGTACATCGCGCGGAGGGAACCCTCCGAGTTCGGTGTCATCGTTCGACGCGGACTTGAAGGCGGCTTCAAACTGCTACACCCGGCCTTGCCGTACTTGCGCGACGCTCACGGCTCCGTGCTCGCGATCACGACCGCCGCCGTCGGCCGCGCCGGGACGCCCCGCCCTCCGCTCCCAAGGCTGGCGTTCAGGCGATCGTCCAAGGGATCGCTGCCGAAGAGGGTCAGTTCGGAGTCCGCGCGAACTGCATTGGTGTGGGCTTCCTCGAAAGGTCGGGGCATGTGGCCCTGGTCGAGAACCGCGACCACACCGAGGAATACCTGGAGACCGCGCGACGCAAACTCCCGCTGCAGACCTTTGGCCCAGTGTCCGACATCGCCGAAGCCGCCCGCTTCTGCTGTCCGGGGTGCCGTCTGCGGCGGCAACGCGCCACTCGGCCTGGAGGTCCTCGCAGCGCGTGTCACTCTCCTGGGCCGACAAGCAAGCCAGCGGCCGAAGCTAGCGACTCTCCTCAACCTTAATATAGAATAGATTCTATTTCGCGCTCTCGGTGCCGCCGTGGCGGCAGAGGGACGATGGCCGCTTCGCCCACAGGAGGGACTGCATGGACGCATCCGTCTTCGACCTGAGCCCGCAGCAGCGCGACCTGACGGAACGGGCTCGTGCCTTCGGGCGCAAGTGGGCACCGCACGCGGCCGCCATCGATCGCGACGATGACGCCCCTTTGAGCGAGATGGTGCGCGACTCCGTTGAGATGGGAGTAGCGGGGATCACGATCCCGTCCGAGTACGGAGGAAAGGGTCTCGGGGCCATCGAGTTCTCGCTGGCCGTCGAGGAAGCCTGCCGTGCGATGGGGTCGTGGATGGCCGGCGATGTTCTGTTCGCGACGACCTGCACAGGTTCTGATGATCTCCGACAACGGGGAGGCGCAACGGCATTTCCTCCCGGAGATCGCCGCCGGCCGCCGGACCGCGGGTATCGCGCTGTCCGAGCCGAACCACGGCTCCGCTGTCACCGACATCGAGACGACAGCTCGCCGAGAAGGCGATAGCCTCGTAATCAACGGCGACAAGCGCTTCATCACCGGGTGCCCCGAGTACGACACCTACGTGACGTTCGTACGGCTGGACGACACACCCGGAGTGAAGGGCATTGGCGCGGTCGTGATGGAAAAAGGGATGCCCGGAATCGAGTTCGGCGAAGGGCCGGAGTACATGGGCTCTCGTGGATCACCCCACGGCGAGCTGCACTTTAGGGACTGTCGGATTCCGCAGTCCAGCTTGCTGATGGCCGAGGGCAGCTTTCCCACGTTGATGCAGGCATTCAACATGGAGCGGCTCTACATCGCGTCGTTGTGCCTGGGCCTGGCGGAGAGCGCCTACGATGAAGCCATCACCTACGCCGACAAGCGACACCAGTTCGGCAAGCCGATCAACGAGTTCCAGGCCGTCTACCACCTCATCGCCGAGATGTGGACCCAGATCGAGTCGATCCGCTACCTCACCCAGAAGGCCGCGCTGACGGCAAAGCAGGGCAAGTTCCCCGAGCCACTCGACGTCTCGGTGGCGAAACTGCACGCCGCCGACGCTGCACGCGACGTGTGTTGGAAGGCCATGCAGGTGCTCGGCGGCAACGGGCTCGTCACCGGGTTCCCCCCCGGAGCGGTGCTTTCGCGATGTCATCGTGTCGTCCATCGCAGGCGGCACGATTCAAGTCCTCAAGGACACCATCGCGTCTCAGCTCCTCGGCAAACGCCTGGACCAGCGTGCACGCTGACGCCGCAGGTGGACTCCGGCATTCGTGCCCGCCCATCAGCACGGTGCTGGAGTCCACAGCACAGCTGAAGCTCGGCTCACCGATCTTCAGTTGCCCACCTTCGGTTAATTAACGTAGATTAGAATTATGTCCTTGGTCTGTGACCGTCCTCGTCGTTCGATCCTCTGCGTTCCCGCCGGCGACGACCACAAGCTCAGAAAAGCGTTGCACGCCGGCGCCGACGAAGTCGTCGTCGATCTCGAAGACGCGGTCGCGCTCGGCGACAAGGATCGCGCGCGCGAACAGCTGACGGCCTTCGATTGGCCGGATCACGGCCCAGCCGTGGCGATCAGGGTCAACGCCGCCCGCACACCCTGGTGCCACCGCGATCTTGAGATGGCCGTATCGCTGGGGCAGGTCTCGTCGATCGTGCTGCCCAAGGTCGAGTCCGGCACAGACGTCGGCTTCGCGGAACGCCTGCTCGACGGGCTCGAGTCCGCAGCCGGCCGACCGGCACCACTCGCGATCGAGGCGCTCGTCGAAACGCCCTCCGGGGTGCTCTGCTTATCCGACGTGGTGGCACGCAACAAGCGACTGCGCGGTGTGATCATCGGCTATGCCGATCTCGCGGCCTCGCTCGGCCGGAATCAAACCACGGATCCAGCAGCATGGCGCGGCGTGCAGGACACCGTCTTGCTGCACACCGCGGCAGCAGGCATCGCGGCCGTCGACGGACCGTACCTCGGCGTGGCCGACGACCGCGCCTTCCGCACCGCAGTCGACACAGCCGCTGCAGCGGGCTTCCAAGCGAAGTGGGTGATCCACCCGCGTCAGGTGGCACATGTGACAGAAGCGTTCACGCCGTCCGCAACAGACGTCGACCACGCTCGGCGAGTCCTGACAGCCCTGGAAGAGGCAGCCGGCTCCGGGCAGGGCGCGGCCGTCGTCGATGGCGCTCTGGTCGACGAGGCGATGGCAGTTGCTGCGCGGCGCGTACTCGGAAGGATCTCGGAATGACGGCAGGAACTTCCATCGACGGACCGTGGTTCGAGGACCTCGCCGTCGGGCAGGTCTTCGACAGCGCTCCTGGCTGCACGCTCACCGAAGGTCGTGAGAGGCAGCACCAGGCGATCGTCGGCGACCGCTGGCGTCTCACACTCGACCACCACCTCGCAGATCGGGTCGCGGGCGTTCACCCCGCGAGCCCCGCCATGGTGTGGAACGTCGCGATCGGCCAGTCGACGCTGGCCACGCGCCGGGTCCGGGCCAACCTCTTCTACCGTCGACTGGCACTGCTCCGCCAGCCCTGCATCGGCGACACCCTCCGGACGACGACCACCATCGTCGCGCTCCGCGAGAACTCCCGCCGCAAGGGACGAGCGCCGACGGGGCTCGCCGCACTCCGCATGCAAACCGTCGATCAGGAGACCAGGCCGGTCCTCGACTTCTACCGCTGCGCGATGATCCCGCTACGACGCGAGCAGCCCACCGGGCACGCCGACGACCTCGACGCCGTCGGAATGCAACTTCCGCAACCGCAGCCCGATGCCCTGGTGCCGAACTGGGACCGCGATGCGTTCCTCGCAGGACGTCGCACCGAGGCGCTTCCCGAGCCCGGCACCGTCTTGGACGTCGCGACCGGCGACGTCATCTCGGGCGCACCCGAGCTGGCCCGACTGACCCTGAACGTCGCCGCCGTCCACCATGACGGTCGCGCCGCGGGCGGTCGGCGTTTGGTCTACGGCGGACACACGATCGCCGTCGCCGCATCACAGCTGCTGCGCGCACTGCCCGACCTCGCCACCGTGCTGTCCTGGGACTCCTGCGATCACCTCGGCCCGGTGCACGAGGGCGACACGCTGACCACGAAGGTCACCGTCGGCCCCTCGTTGGCCGCCCCCGGTGGATGGCGAGTGGTCGAACTGCGCGCCGAGGTGACCGCCGAGGACGGCAGCAGCGTTCTCGATTGGCGCCTCTCGGCTCTGCATCCATGATGGACGCTCGACCGGGTCCGGTGCCGGTGAACGGGTGCACCAGCGACTCTCATCCGATGCCGACCAGGTCGCCGGGTCTCTGCCGCATCAACGCGCGCACGTAACCCTTTAACTGTTGTTAAAAATATGCATCAACCTGCACACGATCACTGGGGTACGCCATGACGACCGAAACCGCCGAGCAACCGGCAGACTGGACCGAACCCGGCCCGCACACCGTCGTTCCGGGCGTGCACCGCATCCCGCTACCGCTGCCGCTGACCGGACTCACCGCAGTCAACGCCTATCTACTCGAAGGCCCCGACGGCTTGATTCTCATCGATCCAGGGTGGGCAAGCCCTGCCAACGAGGAGGCCATCGCCGCCGCGCTGCACGCGCTCGGCCACCAGCTCAGCGACCTGACGACCTGCTTGGCCACGCACCACCATTGGGATCACTACACGCAGGCGTACGCCTGGCGCGACACCCTGCGCACTCGCCTGCTGGTCGGTCGCGAAGAACACCACAGCATCGGGGCCTACGGACAGCACAGTGCCAGGTTCCCGATGCATCCGGAACTCCTCGACCGCTGCGGAGCACCGGAACTGGCCGCCCGCCTGCAGACTGAGGAGCCCCCCGAACACGAGAAGGACGTTCCGTACGGGCTCCCCGACGGATGGCTCGAACACGGCGAGCGAATCCCGCTCGCACACGACGCCCTGGAAGTGATCGCCACTCCTGGCCACACCCGAGGTCACATCGTGTACCAGCACTCCGCCGCGGGCGTGCTCTTTTCCGGAGACCACGTTCTTCCGACGATCACGCCCTCCCTCGGTTTCGAGATGTCACCCGCACCTCGCCCGCTGCGCTCATTCCTCTCATCGCTCAGGCTCCTGCTGAACCAGCCCGATGCAGCCCTACTTCCCGCACATGGCTTGGTGACGACCAGTACCCACTCCAGGGTCCGGGAGCTCTTGGACCACCACCAGCAGCGTCTCGACGAGGTGGAGCACATCCTCATGGCAGGTGCGACCACCGCCTACGACGTGGCGGCGCGGCTGCCGTGGACACGCCACCGGCGGAGGCTGGACCACCTCGCGCTCGAGCACCAGATGTCGGCGGTCATGGAGATCGAGGCACACCTCGACGTGCTGTCCATGACCGGGCGGGTGACCTCGACCAACAACTCCGCGGTGCGCCGGTACAGCGCTCGGAGCCGTTCCTCCAAATTTTAATCTATGTTAAACTATATTCGCTCCGCAGGACCGCCAGCGCGAAGGAGTTCATGGTGACCACGCTCTCCCCCGAGGAGCAGGACGTCGTACGCACCGTTCGGGACTGGGTCGACTCGGAAGTGCGCCCCGTCGTCCGCGAACTGGAGCACGCCAACGAGTACCCGGAAAAGCTCATCGAGCAGATGAAGGAACTCGGCATCTTCGGCCTGGCCATTCCCGAGCCTTACGGCGAAGCTCCCGTGTCCACACCGTGCTACGTCGGCGTGACCGAGGAGCTGGCACGGGGCTGGATGAGCCTCGCCGGAGCGATGGGCGGCCACACGGTGGTGTCCAAGCTCTTGCTGCACTTCGGCACCGAATCGCAGAAGGAGCACTACCTGCCGAAGATGGCCACCGGCGAGATCCGCGCGACCATGGCGCTGACGGAGCCAGGAGGTGGATCAGACCTGCAGGCGATGACCACAACGGCGCGCCGCGATGGCGACACCTATGTGATCAACGGGGGGAAAACCTGGATCAGCAACGCTCGCCGCTCACAGCTCATCGCGCTGCTGTGCAAGACCGACCCCGACGCGAACCCACGGCACAAGGGCATCAGCGTCTTGCTCGTCGAGCACGGCCCAGGACTGACCGTGTCGCGTGACCTGCCCAAACTCGGCTACAAGGGCGTCGAGAGCTGCGAGCTCGCCTTCGAGGACTACCGCGCTCCCGCCGGCGCGGTCCTGGGTGGCGAGGAGGGCCGAGGCTTCGCCCAGATGATGAAGGGCCTGGAAACCGGTCGCATCCAGGTCGCGTCGCGGGCGCTTGGCGTGGCGCAAGCGGCGTTCGACGACGCACTGTCCTACGCCCAGCAGCGGGAGAGCTTCGGGCAACCGATTTGGAAGCACCAGTCGATCTCCACCTACCTCGCGGACATGGCCACCAAGCTCACCGCCGCCCGCCAGCTCGTGCTCCACGCCGCCGAACGCTCCGACGCCGGACAGCGCTGCGACATGGAGGCCGGGATGGCGAAGTTGTACGCCTCGGAAGCGGCAATGGAGATCGCGCTCAACGCGGTTCGCATTCACGGCGGCTACGGCTACTCGACCGAGTACGATGTGGAGCGGTACTTCCGGGACGCACCGCTGATGATCGTCGGCGAGGGAACCAACGAGATCCAGCGCAACGTCATCGCCGGACAACTGGTCAGCCGAGGCGGCCTGCCTCATTGACCGACGTCACCGCCGCGCCCGAGCGACACGGCCGCTATTATTGATTCGTGGCTAGAAAAGCAGCTCGCAACGAGCAGGATGAGACCGGCGGTGCCAAGTCCGCCCGCACCCGTCAGCGGATCCTCGACGCGGCCGCTCACGTGCTGAGCCGCAAGGGCTACGCCGGAACCCGTCTCACCGACGTGGCCGAGGCCGCCGAGCTGCAAGCTCCGGCCATCTACTACTACTTCCCGTCCCGGGAAGACCTCATCGAGGAAGTCATGTGGTCCGGCATCGCCCACATGGCCGAGCACGTGCAGGCACAGCTCGACGCTCTTCCCCCGGAGGCCGCTGCCCTCGACCGAATCGAAGTCGCCGTCGAATCGCACCTGCGGTACCAGTTGGAGATTTCCGACTACACCACCGCCGCCACCCGCAACGCCGGCCAGATTCCGGAGGGCATCCGGGTTCGCTACAGCGTGGAAGCGAATCGTTACGGCGACATCTGGCGCAAGTTGCTCGATGACGCGAAGCGGGACGGCTCGCTTCGCGTCGAGCTGGACGCTCGCGCCGCACGCATGCTCGTTCTGGGCGCGCTCAATTGGGCGGCTGAATGGTGGAACCCCCGACGCGGGTCGCTGGAACAGGTGATCCGCACCGCCAAGTCGATCGTTCGCAGCGGCCTGGCCGCCTCCCCGGAGGACTCCGAGACCACTGCGTCAGCATCGAAGCGACCGCGGGCGCGCAAAGCAGCCAAGACGCCCAGCTGAACCAATCCACATCAGCGGTGTCCGGTACTCGTCGACGCGGCGAACGCCGCTCCGACTTGCTCGGGCCGCGTCCAACGAGCACCGATCACCGATTGTGCATCCGCACCCTTCGGACCAGGTCGTCGACCATCGTGGCTTCGTGACCGGCCGGTCCGGCTAGGGGGTGTCCTTAAAGTGGGTGTGGGTGACCTGGTTTGATCTTGGTTGATGGTGCGTAGGCATGAGCTGACTGATGAGCAGTGGCAGGTCATCGAGGCGTTGTTGCCGGCCTCGGGTGTGGCGG